>JBFYWX010000355.1:0-5315 GCA_041310825.1 Desulfobacteraceae bacterium
GGGCCAGCGCCTGCCTGGTTTTGGCGGGGCTCGTGGCCGAAAACACGACCGAGGTTCAGCGGGTCTATCACCTGGACCGCGGGTACGAGTCGCTGGAGAAGAAGTTTGCGGGGCTGGGCGCGGACATCCGCCGCATCAAGTGACGGCTGCGCTGAAAGCCCGATGCCGGCGTTGCGCGGCGCCCCTTCTCGCTGCGGCGTACGAAAAGTACGCCTCGCTCGGCGGGGCTTGCGCGCCTTGGCCTCGGGCTTTGATCGCAGCCGTCTGGACGGCAGCGCTGAACGCCCGATCTCGGCGTTGCGCGAGCCCTCGCACCGCTGCGGCGTACAGGGAGTACGCCTCGCGCTGCGAGAGCACGCGCGCCTTGATATCGGGCGTTGATCGCTGCCGTCCTGGGGTGGTGGCCGAACGCCCGATGGTCCCGCCCAAGGCGGGATTGCGCGGCGCCCCTTCTCGCTGCGGCGTACGAAAAGTACGCCTCGCTCGGCGGGGCTTGCGCGCCTTGGCCTCGGGCTTTGATCGCTGAAAGCCCGCAGTCGTGGGATGCGACTTCCCTATTGTTTTGTGGGAGCGGGCTCCCGGCCTACTCCGCCGAAGTACAGGCTACGAAGGCCGGGAGCCGCTCCCACAGGGCAAAATCACGATGGATTCTTATTCGGGGTTTCAATTATAGGCGTTATAGGCATTTTTCTTCACTCGTTACTCATCACTTTTTTACGTTCCGAATCTGACTTCATCTCGAATCCTGAACCTCGAACCCTCACGCCTATGCGCCGCGCGCTTTTCCCCGCTGCGTTCTATGCCCGGCCCCTCATCCCGCTGACCGTTGCCTTCATGGCCGGGATTGCGCTGGGATCGCTGGATGCAGGGGTCTGGGGAGAGGTCGCAGCCTTAACGGCGGTTCTCGCCGGCGCCGCGCGGACCGCCTTCTGCCTCGCACGCGGCCGCTTTGCCCGCTTATCGCCGCTGATCCTCATTTCTGCCGTCGGGGTCCTCTCCATCCAGCCCTGGTCCCACCCGCGGCTGCCGGCGGACCACGTCAGCCGGCTGGTCGACACCGGGCCCTGGGAGATCACTGGCACGGTGGACGGGCGGCCGATGGATTTTGAGAGCCGCATCCGGCTCATCCTGCGGGTGGAGGGGGTGAGCGACGGGCAAATGCCTCAGCGGGCCTCCGGCATTCTGCGCGTGACCCTGCTCGGGCCGACCCCCGAGCTTCACCAGGGGGATCGCATCCGGTTCAAAAGCCGGATCCGGCCGATCCGGAACTTCAACAACCCAGGCGGGTTCGACTACCGGCGCTACATGGCCCACCAGGGGGTGTGGGCCGCGGCCACCGGCGAGGGGCCGGCGGTGGTGGTCGTGGAAACGAACGTGGCGGGCGGGGTGCTGGCTTCGGTGGACGCGCTGCGCGGGCGGATCTCCCGGCAGATCGATGCCGCCGGTCTGGGGCCGGAGGCGACCGTTCTCAAGGCCCTGGTGATCGGCGACCGCACGGGGATCACCCCGGAGGTGCGTGAGGCATTCACCCGCACCGGGCTGAACCATCTGCTCGCCATCTCCGGCCTGCACATCGGGATCGTGGCCTCCGCCGCGTTCGTTTTGTTCCGATGGCTGCTCGATTTCTGGCCGCGCCTGCTCATGACCGGTGCGGCCCGGAAGGCGGCGGCGATCCTTACCCTGGGGGCGGTCGCTTTCTATGCGCTTCTGGCCGGAATGTCGCCCTCCACCCAGCGCGCGCTGGTCATGGCCGCCGCCTTCCTGCTCGCCTTCCTTCTCGAACGCGACCAGGACCTCCTGAATACGCTGGCGCTGGCGGCCCTTGCGATCCTCGGCGCCCACCCGCCCGCTCTGTTTTCGATCTCTTTTCAGCTCTCGTTTGCGGCAGTGTTCGCGATCATCATCGGGCTGCCGCCGGTTCCCCATCCGGTCCCGGGCGGCCTCCGGCCCGACCCTCCCACCCGCGCTGCCAGGATCCGGCAGGGGGCGGTGCTTTTCCTCAAGGTTTCGCTCCTGGCCACGGCCGGCACCCTGCCGCTCGTCATGCACTACTTCAACACCATCTCCTTCATCGGAATTCCGGCGAATGTCGTGGCCATCCCCCTCATCGGCTATCTTGCAGTCCTGGCAGGCCTTGCCGGCGCGCTGGTCGGCCTGGTATGGCCCGGGGCGGCCGAGGTGCTGTTCCAGGCAGGGGGGGTGATTCTCGCCCACGCCATGGCCGCCGTGGGGTGGATGGCGCGCCTGCCGTTTGCGGCGGCAAGGACCGTGACCCCCTCCGGGGTGGAAATCGGGCTGTACTACCTGGCGCTCGGGTGTGCCGTCCACCTTCTGCGGCGCCGCCGTGAGCGGCCGATCGGCGCGCGGCCGGCCGCCGAAGAGAACCGGAACGGGGCGGTGGGAGGGCGGTGGGCCCATCCCGCCCGGATCCTCCTCGTCCTCTGCCTGCTGCTGGGGGCGGCGGATGCCGCCTACTGGCTGCATCAGCGCTATTGGCATCGCGACCTGCGCATGACCCTGATCGACGTGGGACAGGGGAGCGCGGCCTTGATCGAGCTGCCCGGCGGGCGTACCATGCTCATCGACGGGGGCGGGTTTGCCGACAACGCGGCCTTCGACGTGGGGGCGGCGGTCGTTGCGCCCTATCTGTGGCGCCGCAAGATCGCCACGGTAGACCGGCTGATTCTCACCCACCCCAACAGCGACCATCTCAACGGGCTGGTCTTCATCGCGGAAAACTTCAATGTGGGCTCGCTCTGGACCAACGGAGAGCCCTGGCACTCACAGGCCCACCGGGCGCTGATGCGGGCAGCCGCCGCGCGGGGCATTGCGCGGCCGCGCTTCGACGCACTGCCGCGGGAGTCCCACCTGGAAGGGGTGAAGCTGGAGGTGCTCTACCCGCCGGCGGATTTCAGTGAGCGCCGTGAAGTTCAACGCTGGCGCCGGGATCCCAACAACAACAGCCTGGTTACCCGGTTTTCATACGGGGAGGTATCGATCCTGCTGCCGGGCGACATCATGCACCCGGCCGAAAAAGAGCTTGTCGCCCTGGCCGGCGGCCGCCTTAAAACAAGCGTCCTGGTGGCCCCCCACCACGGCAGCCGGACGTCTAGCTCAGAAGAGTTTCTGGGGGTCGTTCAGCCGCAGGTCGTGCTCATCTCCTGCGCCGGGCGCCCGGGCTCCGGACTGTCCCACCCCCAGGTGATCGAACGCTACGCGCAAGTGGGCGTGGCGGTCTACCGCACCGATCGCCACGGTGCGATCCGCCTTGCGACCGACGGGAGGCGCCTGAGGATTGAGCCTTTCATCCCGGGGGAATGACGCTCTACGGGTGTATAAGAGGCTGGGAGGCTATAAATGAACTAACGGCGCACGGCACACGGCACACGGTGCACGGTCACTGCCGTTGGGAGGCTGGGAAGCGGGGAGTCTGGGAGGCATAGAGTGAAATCGAACGCGCGATTCTCATTTCCGACCTGGGTCCTGATGGCCCTGGTTCATTTCGGGCTGAGCAATCTCATCCTGCCCCTCACCACGGCCCTGACCGCGCAGGCGGCCGGCAGCCCGGGCGGGCCCGGGCTCGGCGTGACCCTGCTGGTGCGGCTGACCAAGCTGCTGCACCTGCCGCTGGTGACGCTCGCGCTCTACCCGCGGGAGTGGTTTCCGGGCGGCTGGGTCTGGGTGCCCATGGCGCTGAACAGCCTGCTCTGGGGCGCCGCGCTTGCCTGGCTCATCGGGTTCTACCGCCGCAGCGGCCCCCGCTGAGAGGAGCTGCCGTCAGGCGCTGCGGCGGCGCTTGCGGACCGAAAATCCGAACCGCCCCAGGCGGCGGCCCAGTGCAAAATACTCCCCGTGGGCGAAGCAAAGCAAGTCGGCCCTGTCCAGGCGCAGGCGCCCCGTGGCGTCCACCACGGCCGGGTCCACCTGGATGGCGAGCACCTCGGCCAGAAAGAGGCTGTGGGATCTCAGCGCGATCGTCCGGCGTACGCGGCATTCGATGTTGACCGGGCATTCGCGCACGATGGGGCACCCCACCGCGAGCGCCTCGGCCGGGGTGAGGCCTGTTTCCGCGAACTTGTCCACCTGGCGGCCGGACACCATCCCGCACCAGTCGACGGCCCGGGCCTGCGCGATGGAAGGCAGGTTCACCACGAACTCGCCGCCGGCGGCGATGAGGCCGTGGGAGTGGCGCTCGGGTCTGACCGATATGGAGAGCATGACCGGGTCGCTGCAGATGCTGCCGGTCCAGGCGATGGTGATGAGATTGGCCGCCGTGCCCTTGGTGCCGCCGCAGCTGACCAATACGGCGGGGACGGGGGCGAGCAGGTTCGCCGGCTTCCAGGCCAGTTTCTTGAGAATCCGGGATCGCGGCATAGGGCGGAAGCGTCTCAGCGGCTCGGTACAGGGCAGATCAGCCGCACCGAGGGGAAATAGGATCGGTAGCGTCGCGGGTCGCGGGTGACCAGATCAAACCCCATGACGGCGGCGTGGGCACCGATGAAAAAATCCGGCAGCGGGTAGATGCGTGGACCTTTGCGGCGGCGGTATTCAAGAAAGGCTTTGCCGCCCAGAAACAGGGCCTCGCGGGGGGTCTCGACCATCCGGAACCCGGCCCGGGCGAGGGCGTTTTCCAACTCCTCGATACGCGTGAAGGCGATCGACACTTCGGCGTACACCACCGGGCAGATCAGAAGGGCCTGCGTCTGGCTCAGATCCTCGAGCGTGGACTCGGACCATGCGGCCCAGCGGGGGTCGTCCAAAAAAAGATCCAGGATGACATTGGAGTCCACCAGGACGCCCTTCATTACTCCGACCTCGTGAGGGCCATGATTTCATCGGTGGTCAGTCGCACGGTCGCCACCCCGCGCAGTTTTCGGAACATGCGGCGCGGCCGTTTTCCGCCGGGGGCCTTGACGATGTAGACGCGTCCCTTTTCTTCGACGAATTCGATTTCCGTGGCAGGCGTGATCCCCATCTTTTGACGGATGTGCTGAGGAATCGTCACCTGTCCCTTGATGGTGATGCGCATGGAGATCCTTCCCTCCCGGAGCGACACGGCTTGGTGCAATGATAATACCGGTATTACTATTACAAGATGGGCACGGTGTCAACCTCCGGGTGGGCCGCCAAGACGCCGCCGGGCCAGCGGATCAGGGTGTGTGCATCAGCCAGTCGAGCAGCAGCCGCACGCCGAAGCCGGTGCCCCCCGGCCCGCAGATGGCGGACTCTTTCTTGTGGTAGGCCGGCCCGGCGATGTCGATGTGGGCCCAGCGGGTGTTGCCGACAAACTCGGACAAAAACAGGGCCGCCGAAAT
>JBFYWX010000388.1:0-6944 GCA_041310825.1 Desulfobacteraceae bacterium
AAAACTTGAAACGAAAAGCTAAAGAATTGGGCTATGCGCTGGTTGAAGCCGTCGAAAAACAACCCAAACCAGAAACTGCTTAAATCCAAGTACCTACGGGTAAGTTACTTGGAAGACCCAACAGACCCCATAAACTCAATGAACTCAATAAACCCAATAACCCTTTTTCGGAGACCCCATGAGCCCGGACCCGAAGACCATCACCCTTTCCCAACTGCCCGAGGTCATCGCCAGCCACTTCCAGCACAAGTCCGAGATCACCTGCTACATCGGCTCCAACTCGGCCACACCCACGGCTTCTCTTGAATCCATCACGGCGGCCGTGAAGGCGCGCAGCCCACGGCTGCCCTTCATCAAAATGGTCCACCTGCTGCTGCAGGGCCCCGTGCCCTACGTGGAGAAAGGGCTGCAGGACCGGGTGCTGACCTTTTCCATATTTTCAGGTGGCGAGGTGCGCGCGGCCGCCAACGATGGACGGGCCTTTTATCTGCCCTGCACCCTCGCGAACCTCGACAGCCTGATCGGCAAGGGGCGGCGCTTCGAGCCGGATGTCGCCATCTTCAAGGTCAGCCGCAACCCCTTCACCGGGGAGTTCAGCCTGGGGCTCTCGGTCGAGGCCCTGCATACGGCCATCGATCATGCCCGGGTGGTGGTGGCCGAACTCGATCCGAGCATGCCCTTCACCGAGGGGCAGAGTGTCGTCGATTCGCGCTCGATCGACTACCTCATCGAGGAGGGGGTCAAGCCGGTCTACGAATTGCACCCGCCCGACTTCGAGCGGCTCTCGCCCCAGGAGCGGCGGATCGGCGATTTGATCGCCTCCCGCTTCATCGCGGACGGGGCGACCATCCAGGTCGGGATCGGCAAGATCCCGGATGCCGTCATCGGGACGATCCGGCAGGCCGCCTACCGCGACCTCGGGGTCCAGACCGAGCTCTACGGGGATGGATTGATGATCCTGCAGCAGGCGGGCATCGTCACCAACCGCCGCAAGAAGGCCAACCTCGGCTACAGCACGACGAGCCTCATCATGGGCTCGCGCAAGCTCTACGACTTCGTGCACATGCGCACCGGAGTGCAGATGCGGCCCGCATCCTACACCAACTCGGCCGAGACCGTCCGCAAGAACGCCCCCTTCATCTCGATCAACACCGCTGTGGGGGTGGACCTCTTCGGAAACGTCTGGGCGGACTTCATCGAGCTCCGCCGCTACTACGGCGGGGTCGGCGGCCAGCCCGATTTCGTGCGCGCCCTGAACGACCGCGGTTTCGGCTCCTCGATCATCGCTATGCAGAGCGTCACGGACAAGGGCCAGTCCAAGATCAGCAAGCACAGCCCGCCGGGGATCAATCTCACGGCCTGCTCCTACGACGGGATCGTGATCGTGACCGAGTGGGGGGTGGCGGACCTGCGGGAACTGACGGTGGGGGAGAAGGCGGTCGCCATCGCCAGCATCTCCCACCCCAGCGTGCGCGAGGAGCTTCTGCGCTACGTGGTCGAGGACCCGATGTTCACCAAGCCGTTCGGCTTCAGCCTGGGCCGCACCCCGCACGGGGTCCACATGTACGACGGGAAGATTGCGGTTGCGGAGAAATGAGGGGAAAGCTGTGGGATAAATCCTCCCGGCCCCCTTTTTCAAAGGGGGAGAAAAAGAAGAGCTTTTCGAAGGGTAGGGAGCGGCTCTCTCTTTCTATGCCCAAATCCAGGGGATTGGGGGAGTGCCTGTTCATGAAACGATGAAAATCAAAAAGGGTTTTTCCCCCTTTGAAAAAGGGGGCCGGGGGGATTTGCGTCGGCGCGTCATTCGCGGAAAGGTCGTGTGGCAACGGTTTTGACGGAGGGGGTCCATGTTCTCTCGTCATCATGCCGGGCGCCGGGTGATTGCCCGTACGCCCGATTTCAACGAACGCTTCCGCGTTTTCTCCCCCTTTGGCAAAGGGGGGTGGGGGGGATTTGCTCTTCTTGTTTTCCTATCCCTCCTTCTCGGCGCCTGCCAGAGCGCGCCGCGGTTTACGGCCCATCCCCTGCCCGGGTACGAAGCGGCCTTCGAGCGGGCCTCCGGCTGGACCGGGGGGGACGGGGCATACACCGTCCCACTGGGTGACGGTCGCATCCTGTGGCTATTCGGGGACTCCCTCGTCGGGCAGGTGAAAGCGGGCCGGCGGGTCGACTCGCAGCTGATCAACAACGCGGCGGCAATCCAGACCGGCCGAACACCCTCCTACTCATCGCTCAGCTTCTTCTACCGCACCGCGGTGGGCGGCAACCCCGCGGCGCTCTTTCAGCCCGGGGGCGGGACCGGCTGGTTCTGGCCCTATCACGGGGTGCGGACCGCGAGCGGCCTTTATCTTTTTCTCCTGCAGGTCGAGGCCGCGGAGGGGCCGGCGGCCTTCGGGTTCCGGCTGGTCGCCACCTGGCTGGCGGAAGTGGAGAATCCCGGCGATCCGCCGGAGGCCTGGTCTCTTACCGTCCGGCAGGTCCCGTGGGCAGACGATCGGCGCCTGTTTGGCTCTGCGATCCTGGCGCGGGAGGGTTTTGTCTACGTGTACGGAACCGTGGATGAAACGGTCGCGGGGGGCGTGCGCAAGCAGGTGGTGCTGGCACGGGCGCCAGCCGAGCAGCTGGCGGACTTTGGCGCCTGGCGCTTTTATGCCGATGGAAAGTGGGTGGAGGAGGTGGAGCGTGCCTCCCGCATCTTGGAGGATGCGGCCGGGGAGTTCTCGGTCTCCCACCAGGCGGAAATCGGCCGCTACGTCATGGTTTACACCGAGGGCGGGCTTTCGGAGAGAATCGCCCTCCGGACCGCTCCCCGTCCCGAGGGGCCGTGGGGCGAGGCGGTCGTAGTTTACAGGTGCCCCGAAGCGGGCTGGGCCCCGGAGATATTCTGCTACGCGGCCAAGGGGCACCCCGGGCTTGCGGCCGGGGAGGGCGAGCTGATCGTTACCTACGTGGCCAACGCCACGGACTTCGCTCTCCTCGAGGCCGACGCGCGCCTCTACCGGCCGCGGTTCATGCGGATTACCTTTTCTTCGAATCCTCCGCTCGATTGAGCTTCCTGCCAAGCTTCGTTAGAAAATCCCCCCGGCCCCCTTTTTCAAAGGGGGAGAAAGAAGGGAGATTTTAAAAGAGGAGGAAGAGGGGGAGTTTTTAAAGGTGAGAAAGGGGAAGGGCGGCGCCGTAAATTGTTGTAACCATAGCAGGCCCTTCGCCGGGAGAAGGAGCTGATGCACATCAGGTGCAGGTGGATTCGAGGGGAAGACGACAGATTCCCCCCTTTGAAAAAGGGGGGCGAGGGGGGATTTTCTGAGTTGGCGGGTATGCCGTCAGGCGGGCGTGACGCTTCCCGCCACCCACTCGAGAAACGGGGGATAGCCCTCTTCGACTGCCAGACTCACGATGCAGGGGCAGGTGTAGCCGTGGAGGCTCTTGACCCGGGCGATCAGCTCCGGGACCCGCTCGGCGGTCGTCTTGGCGATCAGCACGGTCTCCGCGTCCTGCTGCAGCTTTCCTTCCCAGAGGTAGATGGAGTTCATCTGCGGGAGGATGTTGACGCAGGCGGCAAGCCGCGCCGTGACCAGTTCGCGCCCGATGGCCTGCGCCTCCTCCGGGTTCGCGGTCGTCATGTAAACGAAGCGAATTTGCATGAGGCCACCTCGTGATTGCATCTGATTTTATGTGCCGCCTAAATCCCCAACAGCGATAGCCCAGGTCCACCTGAAAATGCAATATCCGCCTGAATTATAATCCCAGCTCCTCGAAGGCCCGCTCCAGCTTTTTCTCCTTTAAGAGCGCGCCGGCCCGATCGTGTGGGCTTCGCTGTGCGGCCACAGGCTCCGGCCGGGCGGCACTCTCGATGTCAACCAGCACGAAATAGAGCGCCTGGATCAGGCCGAACAGCCACGTTCCCAGCACCCAGCCGAACGGCCCCGGAGTTTGCAGCAGGGCGATGAGGACGAGAGCGGCCGGGCCGGCGATGGCCTCGGCGAGAACGCGGCGCACGATCGACCCCGGAAAGCAGATGCCGCTGCGGATCCAGGCGAGCGCGGCCGCCGCCGGGACGGCGAACCCGGCGAGAGTTCCGGAAACGGCGAGCACGGAAGCGAGGATGAAAAAAGGGCCGCAGAGGCTTCCAAGGCTCCGGCCGCCCCAGCGGGCGAGAAGGGCCGAGTAGGCCGCAAGACCAAGGAAGAGGGCCAGTTTCGCGGCGGTCGCCCGGCCGATCCAGGCCGGCGCAAGATGTGCGGAAACCGCCACCAGCAGGGCGGTCGCCGCGGCCATAACCAGTGTCGCGGTGATGGGGGATAGTGTCCGGTTCATAAGCCCTTGGTGTTAAGTGTTTAGTGTTTGGTGTTTGTCGGGAGGGGTGCGGCACGGATTCGATACCGATTCCGATACCGACCCCGACCCTGAGGTGCTTCCTTTTTTACTCGTTACTCGTTGCTCGTGACTCGTTTCTTTCCCCCCCTCCCCTCGCGGGAGGGGCTGGGGGAGGGGCCTACGGCGTACGCATGTTCGAGTAGCCCTCGTACTGCATCGATTTCGAGGTCGACTTCTGCTTTTCCATCACGGCCGCCGGCGGTCCCTGGAAGGTTTCATCGACCCGGCGTTCGAGGTCTTTCACGTCGGTTTCAAGGTTGTGCGCGACATTAGGAGAGTTTAAATGACCGTTCAGGGCACTCTGCCGGCCCTTATACGCACTGATCCGCTGGTGGGCCGCATCGGCTCTCCCGGCGCTGATCTCGGCGGCGACCTCCTGTTTGAGACGGTTGTAATCGTCGTTCAGGACCTGGCGCTCCCAGAGGGTGCGGTCGATGGAGGAGAGTACCCGCCCCTCGTCGTCGACACAGGCGATGGTGAAGGCGTTTTCCATGAAAACCTCGTGGACCTCCCCGTCGTGCCGGTAGCGGGCCGTGATGCGGTCGAGGGCGAATCGGGCCTCCTCGCTCGTAGGTACCTGGAGCGTCAGGAATATCCGGCGGGTCAGGCCGAAGCGCAGGCTGCCGGGGTGAAAGAGCGCCGTCTCCCCGCTCATGGTGACCGGGTATCCGGAGGCCTCCACGATGCTTACCCCGGGCGGCAGGGTCAGGCTGAGTGAGATGCCCGCGGCCGCAGTGGACTTGACGGCCAGGAATTCGCGTTGAAAGGTCTCGGCGAATGCCGCGGGGTTCTCCAGGTAGTAGTAGGCGCCGGCCCCCTGATCGGCGATGCGGGTCATCAAGAACTCATTGAAGTCGGCCCCGACACCGACCGTGCTGACGGCGAACTCCTTTCCGGCCGCGGCGGCCGCCATGCGCCCGAGGGATTCCGGGTCGGTGACACCGCGGTTGGCGAGACCGTCCGAGATCAGGATCACCCGCCCCGGGTGGCCCGGCCGGCCGGAGGAGGCGATCAGTTCGATGCCGGCGCGCAGCCCGCCGCCGAGATGGGTGGCCCCATTGGCCTGGATGCTGTTCACCTCGTACTGCAGGGTCCGGCGGCCGGTCTCGGTCACGGCCAAGAGGTCGCAGTGCTTGTGGACGGTGTCGGCGTAGCTGAAAAGCGCCAGGCGGTCGCGCCCGGTCAGGCTGGCGATGAGGTCCAGAAGTGCGCGGCGGGCATACTCGAGCTTTGCACCCTGCATGGAGCCGCTGCGGTCGAGCACCACGACCAGGTCGATGCCGCGGTCATCGGCGGGATGCCGGTCCGCCCCGGGGGCGGCCGACAACACGAGCTCAAGGCCGACGCGGCCCGGCGATCCTTTCAGGACATGGGTCTGGACCAGATGCCCGGAGATCGTCAAAGGGCCGCTCCCCGATAGCGTGGCCGGCGGCGGGGGAGAGATCTTTTTGTCGCGGGCGCCGTAGGCCATGGCGGCGCCGGTGGCGACGATCAAGGCCATGATGAGAATGACGGACTTCAGACGTGGTCGGTTCATGATGGAGCTCCTTTCGTTGGGTGAAGGTGCGGTGCAAGAGTTTTTCCTGCGCTCACGTCACCTATTTTCGGGCCGAACGGTCAGGAGCTCAATTCAAAGAAATGCAAAACGGCAGGCGGGAATTTTTGCAAAACTTTTGCTTTTATCGCGGCGGATGCCGGGATAGGATAAAGGAGTAACGAGTAACGAGTTGAAGATAGGTATGGGTCGGTATCGGTATCGAATCTCTGTTGAACTCTTCTTCTAAACACGAAACACCAAACACCAATAACGAAACACTAACCACTACCCCCCAACCCTTATGAACCAATCCAAAGCCCGGATCCTGGTCGTTGAAGACGATGCGGCGCTGCTGCAGGGTCTCATGGATGTGCTGGTGTTCAACGGCTACGAGGTGCGCGGGGTGCCGGACGGAAAGGCCGGCCTCGAGGCGGCCCTGGCCGGACCCTGCGACCTCGTGCTGCTCGACCTGATGCTGCCCGGGCTCGACGGCCTCTCCGTCTGCCGGGAGATCCGGCGCCGCAAGCCGAACCAGGCCGTGGTCATGATCACCGCCCGGGGGGCGGAGGACGACATCGTCGCCGGGTTCAAGGCCGGCGCGGACGATTACATCCCCAAGCCCTTCTCCCTGCGCGAGCTGATGGTACGGGTCGAAGCGGTCCTGCGCCGGGCCGGGAAAAACACCGGCGAACAGCAGCTCGATCTGGGCGGCATCCGCTTCGACGGGCTTCACCTGGTAGCCGAATGCCGGGGCCGCTCGGTCGAGATCACCCGCCGCGAAATGGACATCGTGGCCTATCTGCACCGGAATTCAGACCGCATCGTGGGCAAGAAGGAACTCCTCACCGAAGTGTGGCATTACGCCGACTCCGGCATCGAAACCCGCACGGTGGAGATCCACATGCTGAAGCTCCGCAAAAAACTAGCGGAGCTCGCGGGGGGAGGTCCGTTCATCACCACCGTACGCGGCGAGGGCTACCAGTACGAACATGATGCGAGTCTTCATCCGATCCCTCCTTGATGATAGTCG
>JBFYWX010000403.1:0-2942 GCA_041310825.1 Desulfobacteraceae bacterium
CTTTGTGGCCCTGAAGGGCTCGACCAGCGAGGCCGTCACCCGGGCAGGCGCGCCCCAGGCGAAATTGGTGACCGTCGGCACCGAGAACGAAGGTGTCCAGATGCTGATCGATGGAAAAGCCGACGCCATGCTGGCCGACTTTCCCATCTGTGTCGTGGCGGCCTACCGCAACCAGGGTTCCGGCCTGGTCCCGGTGGCAGCCCCCCTGACCTACGAGCCCACCGGGATCGCGGTGCCCAAGGGCGATCCCCAGCTACTCAACTGGCTTGAAAATTTTCTCAGGAGCGTGGAGAAGGCCGGGTACATGAAAGACCTGGGCGAGAAATGGTTCGCAAAACCGACTTGGGTCGACCAATTGAAGTAGCGTAAGCTGCAACTGCGGGTGTTCTCCGAAGAAGCATCAATAGGCAAAAAGGAGACGACAGGTGAAAATAATGAAGACAAACTATTGGGGGCGGCCTGGCCACACATCAACCGTGGCCGGCCTGGTGGCAATGGTGATAATCGGCATGCTGTCGGTCAGCCCGGCTGCGGCGGTCAGCCAGGAAGAGGCCATGGCCATCGGGGTCGATGCCTACATCTACGGCTACCCGCTGGTCACCATGGAAATGACGCGCAAGGTGATGACCAACGTCGAAAAGCCCGAAGGCACCCGGGCGCCGATGGGACAGTTTGTCCGGATGCGTGAGTATCCGACGGCCGCCTTCCGGGACGTCACCGCGCCCAACGCCGACACGCTCTACACCACCGCCTGGGTGGACGTTTCCAAGGAGCCATGGGTGTTCGGCGTTCCGGACATGAAGGAGCGCTATTTCCTGATGCCGATGCTGGACGGCTGGACCGAGGTGTTCCAGGTCCCGGGCAAGCGCACGACCGGCACCAAGGCTAAAACCTACGCCATCACCGGCCCGAACTGGCAGGGCAAACTGCCCTCCGGCCTCAGGGAGTACAAGTCGCCGACCGGACTGGTGTGGATCCTCGGCCGGATCTACTGCACCGGCACCCCCGATGACTACAAGGCCGTGCACGCCTTGCAGGACAAGTTTTCATTGGTCCCGCTGAGTGCCTACAAGAAACCCTACACGCCGTCTCCGGGCAGGGTGGACGCGGCCGTCGACATGCAGACGCCCGTGCGCGAGCAGGTGAACCGCATGGAAGCCGGGGCGTACTTCAAGCTGCTGGCGCAACTCATGCAGGACAACCCGCCCGCCAAGGACGATGCACCGATGTTGGCCAAGATGGCGCAGATCGGGCTCGTGCCGGGGCAGGACTTCGACATCGCCAAGCTCGACCCGGCCGTGGCCCAGGGGCTGCAGAGCGTCCCCAAGGCAGGGGTCGAAAAGATCATGGCTCATTTCAAGAATGCCGGCAGCGACGTCAATGGCTGGCTGTTCTCGACCAAGACCGGTGTTTACGGCACCGATTACCTGCAGCGCGCCTTTATCACGGCCATCGGTCTCGGCGCCAACCGTTCGCAGGATGCGATCTATCCCACCTCCGAGATGGCGGTGACCGGCAAGCCCTATGACGGTGCCAACAAGTACGTGATCCATTTCCCGAAAGGCCAGCTGCCGCCGGTCAATGGTTTCTGGTCCCTGACGATGTACGATGCGGACTATTTCTTCGTGCAAAACCCGCTGAACCGCTACACCCTCAGTTCGCGCAACAAGTTCAAAACCAACAAGGACGGCTCCGTGGACCTTTTCATCCATAACACCTCGCCGGGCAAGGGCAAGGAGTCGAACTGGCTGCCGGCCACGGCCGACAAATTCATCCTGATGCTGCGGTTCTACTGGCCCAAGGAGGCCATCCTCGACGGCACCTGGAAGCCGCCCGTGGTGACGGCCATTCCCCATATGCCGGGTTGAAGCAGGTACATGCGCTCGCCGGCCCTCGGCGCGTGCCGACGAGCGCTTTTACACTCATGATTTAAACGGGCACCAGAGGGGAACGCATGGCAAAGGTCCTCCACGCAATCGGCCTGGCAGGCATTTTCTTCCTGACGGTCGCCGTCGGTGATGCCCGCGGCCAGACCCAGGCCCCGCCGCCGCATGCCGCCCCGGCCGCGCCTGCGGCGGCCATACCGGCGGCGGAGGTCATCGCCAAATCCTCGGAGGTCGCGAGCGTCCTCGGCACCGTCGCCGAAAAATTCACCCCCAGCGCCGAAATCGAAAAAATCGAACGAACGTTGCCGGAGATCACCCGGCAGATCGACCTGGACTTCACGGACACATCGGTGACGCTGGGGGAGCAGCCCCCGCTGACGACGATCCAGTCGGAGCAGACGCGGTGGCAGCAGCGCCACCTGCAGGTGAGCAGTTGGTTGACGGTGCTGACCCAGCGGGCTGTCGAGCTGCGGGCGGCCTACGACACCCTCTCCCGCAGCGCAGGGATCTGGGCGCAGACCCGCGACGCAGTCCAGGCCGAACAGGCCCCCCACGCCATCGTGCAGCAGGTGCTGTCGACGCTGGAGGCCATCCAGGCCGCGCAGGCGCAGCTGAAATCGCGGGAGGATGCGGTCCTGGGGCTGCAGGGCAGCCTGGCCGCCGAGCTCTCCCGCTGCGACGAGATGCTGGCGCAGATCACCCGGGCTCAGAAATCAGCGGTTGCCGGCATGCTGAGCCGCGAGAACCCGCCGATCTGGAGCAGCGAGCTGTGGGCCAGGGCCCGCGCCACCTTGCCGGATCGGTTGTCGAGCATCGCCCGGGGGTTCTGGACCAACATCCGGGAGTATTTGACGGACCCCGCGCGCGGGCTGCCGGTGCACGCCGCGCTGTTCCTGGCGTTGGCGCTGGCGACCGTTGCCGCGCGGCGCAAAAAGCGGCAGTGGGCGGCGAGCGGCATCGGCGTGTCCGCGGTCGTGAACGTGTTCGACCGGCCGTACTCGGCCGCCCTGATGCTCGTCCTGTGGGGTGCGTCAGCGGCCTTCTCCCCGGCACCGG
>JBFYWX010000416.1:0-3355 GCA_041310825.1 Desulfobacteraceae bacterium
TTAAAAAGTTGGACAGAATTTAAATCTTTGTAAACACAATGCCAGTCTGGTTTTGCTGGGGCGTGTAAAAATATTGTACACAAAACACACACAATTTCATTGGTAAGAGACTAAAATTGAAAGACGGCATACGGCGCACGGTGCACGGCTGAAAGAATGATTGGTGAATTGGTTTAAGCTTTTTCTACCGTGACCCGTGAACCCGGAACCGTGAACCCTTCATTTTCATCCAAGGTTTTTTCCCTGACTCCGGCAAACGAGTGGCCAAAAAATAGGAAATTTTTTCTCATATTTTCCCGGCCAGCCGACTGCTATCGGAGCGGCAGCAGATACATTTTTGCATTTATCCTCCCGAAATTAAAAGAATCTTCATTAAGAAACACGGCCGGCAGCATCTGCCGGAAAAGGTGGCGCAATAATTGCTACCTCTCATTGGAAATCTCGAGGCCGGTGTTAAAACTTTTAACCCATGCTATACCGTCACGGCATCCCGATCGTGAGCGATGAACCTGAACCCGTGATCCAACTCGACACCGATAACTGCGGGCGCCGCATCGGCTTGGAACGGCGGCGGTTTTCTTACACGCTGCACGTTCCCGAGCGCCGCAGCGGCGACGACCGCCGCGCGGCCGAGGACCGCCGCAAAACCCCGCGGAAGGTCCCGGACAACGGAAGCTTGGACCTGTAAGCTTTCCAGCCGCCGGAACTCAGCCCGCTTCCGCCTTTCGGGAGACAACCGGTCTCCCGCGCGGGGATGGTTTGCGGTCGTGACGGCGCCCTTCCCGCAAGCCCTCCCGTTGCGGGCAGCGCATCCACAAAACCCAAAAATCCACCGCTCTTGAAAACGTCGCAGGAGGCTGGTAAGGGGCTATCGAGTTCTAAAAAAAGCTGACGAACCGATGAGCACTCCTCCAGCATCTGGCGTCATACCGCTTGCGCACGCCGTCCAGCCGAAACCCAGGATCCGCGTACGGATCTGGGATCAGATGGTGCTGGTCGGGCTCGGGTTGGCGCTGTTCTACACGGTGTTCGAGTCGGTCCTCTTCATTTTCATGCAGGTCGACGTCGACGTCATGCAACGGCTCTTCGGTCCCGGACTGAGCGCCGTCTACGGGCGGGTGACCATCCTGTGCCTGTTCGTTATTTTCGGTGCCCACGCCCAGTACACCATCAACCAGCGCCAGCATGCCGAATCCGCCCTCCGGGAAAGCGAAGAGCGGTTCCGCCTCATCATCGAAACCGCCCCGGTCGGTTATTTCGAGCTCGACGTAAAGGGAGGGTTCACCTTTTTTAATAAGGCCGCCTTGGAGATCCTCGGGCATGCCCCGGAGGAGATCCGGGGCATGCATCAACTCGAGGTGGTCGACACGGCCTCCCGCGGGAAGCTGGAGACGGCCTTCGAGCAGGTCCTTCGCACCGGCACCACCGCGCGATCGATCGAGTGGCCCCTGGTGCGCAAAGGCGGGGAAAAGCGCGCTGCGGAGTCGTCCATCTCGCTCCTGCGGGACCGGCGCGGGCGGCCGGCGGGCTTCAGCGTGTTCCTCCGGGACGTCACCGAGCGCCAGCGTTCGGAGGCCCTGCGCCGGGCGAAGCTGGCGGCCGAGGCCGCCAGCCGCACCAAGGGCGAGTTTTTGGCCAGCATGAGCCACGAGATCAGGACTCCGCTGAACGCCGTCATCGGCCTCGTGGACCTGATGCTCACCTCCGAGCTGCGCCCCGACCAGCGCGAGGACCTCGACGTGGTGCGCTCATCGGCCTACGCGCTGCTCTCCATCATCAACAATATCCTGGATTTCTCAAAGATCGAGGCCGGCCGCCTCGAGCTGGAACGGGCGCCTTTCAGCCTGGAGCCCTTCCTGGACGAAGCTCTCAAGATCATGGCCATGAAGGCGCACTCCAAGGGGGTGGAGCTGGCCTGGCGCCTGGCCCCCGATGTGCCTGACCGACTGGTCGGGGACCTGACCCGACTGCGGCAGGTCCTGCTCAACCTGGTCGACAACGCCATCAAGTTCACCGCCCAGGGAGAGGTTGTCATCACCGTCCGTCTTGACGAGCATAAGGACGACTCCCAGGTTCTGCTCCGGTTCCAGGTGGCGGACACCGGCATCGGCGTCGCCCCGCAGGCGCAGGGCCGGATCTTCAAGGCCTACGACCAGGGCGATGCCTCGGTGGCGCGGCGCTACGGGGGGACCGACCTGGGGCTGGCGGTCTGCGACCAGCTGGTGAAGTTGATGGGGGGGCGGATCGGTGTGCGCAGCCGGCCGGGGCAGGGCAGCACCTTCGGCTTTACGGCCGCCTTCGACCGGCAGTCCCCGGAGCCCTCGCCGCCCGCGGCTCCGGCGGAGCTGGCGGGCAAGCGCGTGCTCGTGGTGGACGACAACGACTCCGCCCGCCGCATCATCGGCGAGGCCCTGACCCGTGCCGGCATGCGGGTCGAGCTTGCGGGGGGGGCCGAGCAGGCGTGGCTTGGACTCCGCCGGGCCGGGCCGCCGCTCGAACTTGTGCTGGTGGATGCGGACATGCCCGGGACCGACGGCTTCGTCCTGGCGGGCGAGCTGCGGCGAGAGGCACCGGCCGTCCGGGTGGTGATGATGCTCACCTTCCCCCAGCTCAAGCGCAAGGCGGAGTGCGCCGCCCTGGGCGTGAGCGCCACCCTGGTCAAACCGATCGGATACCGCAGCCTCTACGACACCCTGACGCGGGTTCTCGCTGCCGCCGTGGTGCCTGAAGTTGCCGCTGCCGCCCCGGCGCCGGCTGCTGCCACCGGCTCCCGGCGCCTGAGGATTCTGGTGGCCGAGGACACGGCCTTCAACCAGAAATTCATCCTGAGGCTGCTTGAGCGCTGGGGCCACGCTGCCGTCTTGGCGCAGGACGGGCGCCAGGCGGTCGATGCGTTTGCGGGCGGCAAATTCGATCTGGTCCTTATGGACGTGCAGATGCCCGGAATGGACGGCCTCGAGGCGGCGCGCGCGATCCGCGGGATCGAGGGTGACGGCGCGGGCCGCACCCCCATCATCGCCATGACGGCCCATGCCGTCCAGGGGGACCGCGAGCGCTGCCTGGAGTCCGGGATGGACGCCTACCTGTCAAAGCCCATCGACCTGGATGCGCTGCGGCAGATGATCGACCGGCTCCTGCCGCCGGACGCGGCGGCCCCCGACCCCGGAGGGGAGGATGCCCCTGGCGCCCCGGACCTGCTCCAGGCGTTCGGAGACGACTGGAGCTTTTTCACCGAAGTGGTCGCGGTCTTCCGGGCGGACTACCCCAACCTGCTCGCCACCCTGAGGGATGCGATGCCGCCATCGGATGGGCCGGCCTTCATGCGCGCGGCCCACTCCCTGAAGGGGATGCTGCT
>JBFYWX010000448.1:0-5138 GCA_041310825.1 Desulfobacteraceae bacterium
GACCGCGGAGCGTTTCATGCCGGCCGAGGGGTTTTTGACCTCCGCCCTGTTTTACCTGCTCATCTATTATGCACTCAAGGGGCTGACCCACTGGTCGCAGAAGCGGCTGATTTATATGCAATCATGAAAAGAAGGGTTCGAGGGGTCAAGTGAAAAAAAACGTCGAAAACACCTGGGGTCTTTACCCTCGAACCCTTGACCCCTTGAACCCTCGGACCCTTTTCTTCATATGTGGCTATTCTACATAGAACAGCTCGTTCACAGCCTGCCTTTTTTCTTCAAAGGCTTGTGGATGACCATTGCCGTGTCGGGCCTGAGCCTGGTGGCCGGGACCCTCATCGGTTTCCTTTGGGGCATCATCCGAGCCTCCCGGGGCCGGGTGCTCAAGCACGTGATCGGGGCCTGGGTGGACATGGTGCGCGGCACCCCTTTCCTGGTGCAGGTTTTCATCATCTTTTTTATTCTCCCGGAGTTCGGGATTCACTTGGAGGCCTTTCCGGCCGCGGTCATCGCCCTCACCAACCTCGCCGCCTGCTTCATCTGCGAGATCGTCGCCGCCGGCATCGAGTCGGTGCCCACGGGGCAGAAGGAGGCCGCCACCTCGACCGGCCTGAGCGGGCTGCAGCAGCTGCGCTACGTGATCCTGCCCCAGGCCATGCGGGTGATCCTGCCGCCGCTGGTGGGCCAGTACGTGCTCCTGATCAAGGACTCCTCGGTGGTCTCGGCCATAGGTGTTGTGGACGTGACCCGCGTGGGCTGGCTCACGGTGCAGCGCGTGCCCCAGGGGCTGCTGGTCTTCGGTTTGGTGGCGCTCCTTTATTTCGCGATCTGCTACCCCCTCATCCGCCTCTCCAACAACCTGGAAAAAAGGATGTCCGCCGGGTATACCCGGAACTGAAATCGACAACGCGGCCGGATCCGTGCCGGCCGAAAAGCGGCGCGAAAATGATCGAGTTCAAGGATGTTCACAAGTGGTTCGGGGAGCTGCACGTCTTGAACGGGATCAACCTCAAGGTTGAGCCGGCGGAGGTGCTGGTGGTCTGCGGCCCGAGCGGCTCGGGCAAGAGCACGCTGATCCGCTGCATCAACCGCCTGGAGCCGATCCAGAAGGGCGAACTCATCGTGGACGGCATGCAGGTGCACGAGTCGAAAACCAACATGACCCGCCTGCGGGCCGAGATCGGCTTCGTCTTCCAGCAGTTCAACCTCTACCCGCACATGACAGCCCTTCAAAACGTCACCCTGGCCCCCACCAAAGTGCGCAAGGTCCCCCGCAGGGAGGCGGAGAAGCAGGGCCGGTACTACCTTGAAAAAGTGGGTTTAGGGGACAAGCTGAATCAATACCCCGCCCAGCTCTCGGGCGGACAGCAGCAGCGGGTGGCGATCGCCCGGGGCCTGTGCATGAAACCCAAGATCATGCTCTTCGACGAGCCCACCTCGGCCCTCGACCCCGAGATGATCAACGAGGTGCTGGAGGTCATGCGCAACCTGGCGCGGGAAGGGATGACGATGATCGTCGTGACCCACGAGATGGGCTTTGCGCGCGAGGTCTCCCACCGCGTCGCCTTCATGGACTTCGGCGAGCTGATGGAAATCGCCCCCCCGGGCGAATTCTTCGCCCACCCCAAAAGCGAGCGCACCAAGCTCTTCCTGAGCAAGATCCTGACCCACTGATGGCCACTGTCATAAACACGGCCGATTTCCCTGCGATCCCGGTTCTTTTCGAAAACGAGGATCTTTTTGCCGTCGACAAGCCCGAAGGGCTCGCCGCCATCCCCGAGCGCAACCCGCAGAACATCAGCCTGCTGAAAATCCTTGGCGAGCGGCTGGGGCGCAAATTATGGGTCGTCCACCGCCTGGACAAGCAGGTGAGCGGGGTGATCGTGTTCGCCAAAACCGCCGAGGCCCACCGGTATCTCAATCGAATGTTTGAACAGCGCCGGGTGCACAAAACCTACCTGGCGCTGGTGCATGGGAGAATCGATGCGGAAGGGGGGATGATCACGGCCGCGCTGAGGCGCTTCGGGTCGGGCCGCATGGGTGAGGACGCGGCCGGCGGAAAGGCCTGCCGCACCGATTATGCGGTGGCCGCGCGGCTGCCCGACTATACCCTCCTGCGGGTCACCCCGCTCACCGGCCGCAAGCATCAGATCCGCGCCCATTTGTTCGGGGCCGGCCATCCCATCGTGGGCGACCCTCTCTACGGCGAGAAAGCCGTGCAGAAGCGCTTTCCGCGGTTGATGCTCCACGCCGTGAGGCTGGAATTGAGACTGCCCGCCGGGGAAGAGGTGTGCATCGAGTCGCAGCTACCCCAGAGCTTCCTGGCTATGCTGCACGCGTTGGGGCTGCCCCCGGAACAGGCGGCCTTTGCGGACCTGACAACCGCCGGGTGATGCCGTTTGTGGGAGCGGCATCTTGCCGCGATTTTTTCGTGAGCGGGTCGCACCGCTATCGGAGGCCTGACTTTACAAAACAAACCGCTCATTTGAATATCAAGCCCTCACGGTTGCCCCTGAACCGTGGCCACCCCATCGAATTATGCGAAAGGAAATGAAGATGTCCGACGTCTACGCCCGTTTGAGAGAGCACCTGGACAGCCTTCCGGCGGGTTTTCCGGCCACGGAAAGCGGGGTCGAGCTGCGTATTTTAAAGCGGCTTTTCACCCCGGAGGAGGCGGGGTTGGCCGTGCAGGTGGGCATGCGGCTGGAGCCGGCCGCCGCCATCGCCGCCCGCGCCGGCCTGCCGGAAGCGGAGGCGCAGGAGCGGCTGCGGCAGATGTCCCGCAAGGGGCTGATTTTCTCGATCGAGGCGCCCGACCGGCCGCATGTCTACATGGCCGCCCAATTCGTGATCGGTATCTGGGAATACCACGTGAACGCGCTCGACCCCGAGTTCATCCGCGACATGGACGAGTACATCCCGATCCTGTCGCGCTCGGCCTTCGGCCGGGTGCCGCAGCTGCGCACCATTCCGGTCGGACAGAGCATCAGCGCCGGGGTGGAGGCCCTGCCCTACGAGCAGGCCGAGGAGCTGGTCCGCAAGCAGACCAAGTTCCTGGTGGCCCCCTGCATCTGCCGCCGGGAGCACCAGATCAAGGGGCAGGGCTGCGACAAGCTCATGGAGTCCTGCCTGATCTTCGGCTGGGGCGCCGAGTACTACGCGAGAAACGGCCTGGGCCGCTATATCACCCTGGAGGAGACGCTCGACATCCTGAAAAAGGCCGAAGCGCAGGGGCTGGTCCTGCAGCCGAGCAACGCCCAGGAAATCGTCAATATCTGCCTCTGCTGCGGGGACTGCTGCCAGGTGCTGAAACACCTGAAGCGCCTGCCCGTGCCGGCGGCCGCCGTAGCCTCGCCCTTTGTGGCGGCCCTCGACCCGGGGCTATGCACGGGATGCGAAACCTGCATCGAGCGCTGCCAGATGGAGGCACTGAGCATGGTGGACGCTCTAGCGAGCCTCGACCCCGGGCGCTGCATCGGCTGCGGGCTCTGCGTCACCACCTGCCCGAGCGGCGCTTTAAGTCTCGCGCGCAAGCCGGCCGAGAAGCTGCCGCCAGTCCCCAAGGACATGCGCGAGGCCTTCGTCCTCAGGGCCAAGGCCCGCATGATGCAGCCGAAATAACCACCCCGCAGGTAAAGGAGAAATGCGGCAGCCTGACATCGGGAGCAACCGGAGCTGAAAAAGTCGCGGCTGGAAGCCGCTCCCACGGGAACCGGGGATCAACCGGCAGGCCTTGAGCCCTAATCCGGCCTTTCACGAGGAGGGATAATTCATCTTCGCGGGAATAACGCCCCGCACCCCGCCTCTTGGGTTGGGGGTGTCGCCCTCCCGCCGCGGGATCATGTGGATGTGGGCGTGGAAGACCGTCTGCCCGGCGCACTCTCCGCAGTTGGTCCCGATGTTGAAACCCGACACGGCCGGATCCGCCGCCATGATCCGCGATTTCAGGATCAGGATCAGCGCATCGGCCTCCCGCCGCTCTTTTTCCGTCATCCCGAACCAGTCCGCCACGTGCCGTTTCGGAATAATCAGGTGATGGCCTTCCGTGACGGGGTGCCTGTCCGCGACGGCGAAGACCGAATCGAGCTCGGCCACGACCCGATCCTTAAAATTTTCAGGACAGAACCGGCAGGGCGGGGCGATAAGGAATACCAGGGCCCATGAAAATCCCCCTCCCCTAACCCCTCCCGCAAGGGGAGGGGAACTTCAGCCAGAGAGATGACTTTCTGCCCACGTCGAAGCCTCCGGTCTCCTCCCCTTGGACGGGGGATGCCTGGAGGGGGTGCTGTGATCCAGGAGCTATTTTCATACTAAAAGCCCAGGAGCACGCCGCGGGATTAAGCGCAAAGTAGTCACCGTTCGATGTTGTAGAGGCCCTTGGGGTCTGAACCGATCAGTCCGGCCGCGTAGGAACGGTCATCCACGGGGGCGAGCCGCGATTCCATGGCCGCATCGATCAGGATGACCCGCCGGATTTCATCGGTGCGCTGCGCGATAGTCTCCATGGCCTCGTCGCGGACTATCCAGTTCAACCCGTCGAAGCGCTTGAGGTTGAGCGGGCCGGTATAGCCCCGCAGGGTCTTCTCGCGCGCGGTGTTGTAGTACTGTTCGAAATAGGACATGGCGAGCTCGCGCAGGCTACGATAGACCGCCTCCCGGAAGCGCAGCCCTACGAAATTGGACTTGGCCACCGCCCCCCAGCGGCCCTCGATCTTGAAGAGGGCCAGAAGATGCTCGTCGTCCCGTCCGTTGGAGAGAAGGTCCAGGATGAGCGGGGGAAAGCCGATCCGCCGCAGGGCCGCGGCCGCGAAGACGGCACCGTCGAAGCAGTGCGCCGTGCGGTCGCGCACCACCCTGAGCGGGCAGCGGTAGAACTCATCCGCACTGTAGGGGATGGCGTCCAGGAACTCCTGGATCCGAGCCGGGCTGTGAAGCCCGTCGATCAGCTCCCGCTCAGCCGTGCTCAACGCGGCGTCGAAGGATGGCCTGCCGTCCATGAATGCCCCCAGCGCCGCAACCGGCGCCTCAGTCTACGATAAACAGCCGGGCGCCATTTTTCGTCGAGGAGCGGTGCGGCTCGGCCCCGTCCGCCACCTGGTAGCTCATCCCGGGCTTCAAGGTAAATTTGCGGCCGTCGG
>JBFYWX010000449.1:0-3194 GCA_041310825.1 Desulfobacteraceae bacterium
TGAAGGTGCGGCAGGCGGTCAACCACGCCGTCAACCGCCCGCTGATCAACAAGGCGCTCTTCAAGGACAAGGCCATCCTCTGCGCCGGCCCCATCAGCCCGCGCACCTTCGGCGCCGACCCAAGTCTCAAGCCCTATGCCTACGACCCGGTCAAGGCCAAGCAGCTGCTGGCCGAAGCCGGCTACCCGAACGGCTTCGAGACGCGGCTGGCCTTCGGCACCTACATGCCCCAGGTCCAGGAACAGGCCGAGGCCATCGCGGCCGACCTCGCCAAGGTGGGGATCAAGGTGACGCTCGAACCTTACGAACGCGCCGTCATGTGGGACAAATACAAGAACAAGCTGCACCAGATGTTCATCTACTTCTGGGACGATGCGCCCGAGCCCGACCGCTACGTGTACTCGCTGTTCCACTCCAAGAGCCGCGACTACTACTACAAGAACGAGCAGGTCGACGCACTCCTGGACAAGGGCCGGACCGTCATGGACCCGGCCGCCCGGGCCAAGGTCTACAACGAGATCGACCGGGTCCTGTACCAGGACGCCCCGTGGGTCTACCTCTACGTGATCCCCGAGGTCTACGGTGTCGCAAACGCGGTGGACTACAAGGGCCTGCGGGACGGGTATCTGATCATGAACACGGCCAAGCCGAAGAAGTGATGTGAAGGGTCCGAGGGTTCAAGGGGCAAGGGTTCGAGTGAAAGGAAACATCCACACGGATATTTTCCTCTCGACCACCAGCCCCTTGAATCTACTATCCGCACCCGTATCGACATTTTAACCGAGGTATCGATGGGGCTCAAAGGTCAAAGAGGGGGGATCCTCCCTTGAACCCTTGAACCCTTTTTCTATTTTATATGGGCCGCTACCTACTCAAGAGGCTCTGGCACACGGTTTACGTAGCCGTGGGCATCTCGATCATCAGCTTCTTTTTCATCCACCTGTCGGGGGACCCGGTGATGCTCATGCTGCCCCCCGACGCGTCGATGGCCGAGGTCGAGACCCTGCGCGAGCAGCTCGGGTTCAACGACCCGGTCTACGTACAGTACTGGCGTTTTGCCAGCCGTGCGGTCCAGGGCGATCTCGGCACTTCGCTCTACTTCCGGGTGCCGGCCATCCGCCTGATCCTGGAGCGGCTCCCAGCGAGTTTAGAGCTCGCCGGGGCGGCCATGCTCATCGCCTTGGTGGTGTCCATCCCCCTCGGGATCATCTCGGCCGTCAAGCGCGGCTCGCTCTGGGACGTTTCCTCCATGCTGGGGGCGCTCTTCGGCCTCTCCATGCCCCACTTCTGGCTGGGGATCATGCTGATCCTGCTCTTCTCCGTGACACTGGGGTGGCTGCCCACCTCGGGCCGCGGCACGCTCGCACACCTCGTCATGCCGTCTTTAGCCCTGGGCCTGAGCCTGATGGCCATGTTCGCGCGCCTCACCCGCTCGGTGATGCTGGAGGTCCTGAGCCAGGACTACGTTCGGACGGCACGCGCCAAGGGCTTGAAAGAACGGCTCGTCATCGGCAAGCACGCGCTCAAAAATGCCCTCATCCCGCTCGTGACGGTCGCCGGGATGCAGTTTGGCTTTCTGATCGGGGGCACGGTCATCATCGAGACCGTCTTCGCCTGGCCGGGGGTGGGCCGGCTCGTGGTCCAGGCGATCTTCAGCCGGGACTACCCCCTGGTGCAGGCGACCGTCCTGGTGCTCGCGGTGCTCTTCGTCCTGGTCAACCTGATCACGGACCTCATCTACCTGTGGCTCGACCCCCAGATCAGCTACCTGGAGGAGAAATGAGGGCGCCGCCAGAGCGCTTCCGTAACCTGCGCGCCACCCTGCGCCTGTGGGGGGAGACCCTGCAGGCGCTCGGCCGCTCCCCGGGGGCCGTGATCGGCGGGGTCCTCTTCGTGCTGATCCTGGCCACGAGCCTCTTCTTCCCCTGGGTCTACTCCCAGGACCCGCTGGCCCAGGACCTCCTCGCCCGCCTGAGCCCCCCCTTCTGGCAGAAGGGCGGAAGCATCACGCATCCCCTCGGCACTGACAACCTGGGACGGGATGTGCTGGTCCGGATCCTCTACGGCAGCCGCATCAGCCTGATGGTGGGCTTCGCCTCGGTCCTCGTCGCCGGCGGAGCGGGGATCCTGCTCGGGCTCGTCTCCGGATATTACGGCGGGCGGACGGACAACCTGATCATGCGGGTGGCCGACGTCTTCATGGCCTACCCTTTCATGCTGCTGACCATCTCGGTGATCGCCGTTCTGGGCAACTCGATCGTAAACCTGATCCTGGTCCTGGGACTCTCGGACTGGGTCACCTACGCCCGCACGATCCGCGGCAGCGTCCTCAGCATCAAGGAGAAGGAGTTCGTGCTGGCGGCCAGGAGTGTCGGCACCCGCCACCCCACGATCCTCATGCGGCACATCTTCCCCAACGTCCTCTCCCCCATTCTGGTACTCGGCACCGTGCGGGTCGCCAACATCATCATCTGGGAGAGCGGGCTCTCTTTTCTCGGGATGGGGGTGCCCCCGCCCATGCCCACCTGGGGCCGCATGCTGGCCGAGGGCCGGGTCTACATCATGGACTCCTGGTGGCTGGTGACCCTACCGGGGCTGGCCATCATGCTGACCATTCTCTCGATCAACCTTCTGGGCGACGGGCTGAGGGACGCCCTCGACCCGCGTCTGCGGAACATCCCCCGCTGAAACGCGAAAGGACCCCACACGTATGAAAGCGCTTGTTTTAGGCCTCGGTCTCCAGGGCAAAGCCGTCGTCCACGATCTCGAAGAGAGCGCCATCGTCAGCCGCATCGTGGCCGCCGACATCGAGTTGGAAAAGGCCAAGACCTACATCGCCCAAAAAGGCTACCGGAAGGTGGAGGTGGTCGCTTTGAACGCCGCCCAGTCCGACCTACTCGATCAGCTCGTCGCGGAGGTCGCCCCCCAAGTCATTGTCTGCATGCTGCCGCCCGATTTTCAGCCGGCCATCGCGCGGGCCGCGGTCGCGGCCGGCGTGCCCTACGTCAGCTCGAGCTACCCGGGCGCCCTGCCCGAGCTGGACGGGCTCGCGCAGGCAAAGGGGGTTTCCCTCCTGCCCGAGATGGGGATGGACCCGGGGATCGACCTGATCCTGGGAAAGCTCGCCGTCGACGAGCTCGATGTGGTGCATGGGCTGCGCTCCTATGGGGCCGGCCTGCCCGAGCCGGCCTGCG
>JBFYWX010000452.1:0-2950 GCA_041310825.1 Desulfobacteraceae bacterium
GTCGCCAGCCCGAGGTCGTTGTGGCAGTGGACGCTCAGGACGGCCTGGTGGATGGAGGGGGTGTGGCGGCGGATATAGTGCACGAGCTCGCCGAACTCCTCCGGGACGGCGTAGCCCACCGTGTCGGGCAGGTTCACGGTGGCGGCGCCGGCCTCGATCGCCGCCTCGAACACCCGGCACAGGAAGTCGCGGTCGCTGCGTGAGCCGTCCTCGGCGGAGAACTCGACGTTGTCGGTGAGCGAGCGCGCGTAGCGCACCGCCTCCACGGCCGCCTGCACCACCTGCTCGCGGTCCATCTTGAGCTTGTACTGCAGGTGGATGTCCGAGGTGGCGATAAAGGTGTGCAGCCGCGGGCGGGCCGCATGGCGCACCGCCTGCCAGGCACGGTCGATGTCGGCCTTCACCGCCCGGGCCAGTCCGGCCACCTCGCAGCGCTTGAGACGGCCGGCGATCTGGGAGACGGCGTCGAAGTCGCCCTCGGAGGCGGCGGGGAACCCGGCCTCGATGACGTCGACCCCCAGTTTCTCGAGCTGGCCGGCCAGGCGCAGTTTTTCCGCGGTGTTCATGCTCGCGCCGGGGCTCTGCTCCCCGTCGCGCAGGGTGGTGTCGAAAATGATGACGCGCTCGCTCATGAAGAGATACTCCTGTCTTTGGTGGGTGGCACCGGTGGAAGGGCCGGTGGAAGGGTGTTCACGGGCGGATCGGCCTGCGGGGGCCGGCTTCGGACCTGCCGCTCGCGCGCGAGCTTGAACTGGAAACTGTCCGCCAGGGCGTGCCAGCTCGCCTCGATGATGTCTTCGGAGACCCCGATGGTGCTCCAGATCCGCTCCTGGTCGCGGGAGTCGATCAGCACCCGCACGCGGGCGGCGGTGCCGCGGCTGCCGTCGATGACGCGGACCTTGAAATCGGTGAGCCGCATGGTGTCGAGATCCGGGAAAAAGCGCCCCAGGGCCTTTCGCAGTGCGTTGTCCAGGGCGCTTACCGGCCCGTAGCCTTCGGCGGCGGTGATCTCGTGTGCCCCGCCGACCGAGACCTTGACCGTGGCCTGGGACTGGCAGGGCTGGTCCTTGTCCTTCGCGATGGTGACGCGGAAGGAGTCGAGCTCGAAGAGGGGTGCGAAGCGGTCGGTGAGCTTCTCCATCAGAATCGTGAAGGAGCCGTCGGCCACGTCGAACTGGTAGCCTTCCTGCTCGAGCTGCTTGATTTCGGTCACGATCCGTCGGCTGTCGATGCCGCCGGTATCCAGCTCGAGGCCGAGTTCGCGGGCCTTGTACTCGATGTTGCTCTTGCCGGCGAGGTCCGAGACCAGCACCCGGCGCTCGTTGCCCACGAGCTGCGGGTCGAAGTGCTCGTAGGCCTCCGGCCGCCGCATGATCGCATTGACGTGAACCCCGCCTTTGTGGGCGAAGGCGCTCCGGCCGACGAAGGGGCGGCTGTGCAGCGGCACCATGTTGGCCGTCTCGTTGACGAAGCGCGACAGTGACTTCAACTTCTTTAAACTCTCGGGCGGGATACCGGGGCGGCCCAGCTTCAGGTCTAAAATGGGAAGGATGCTGGTGAGGTCGGCGTTGCCGCAGCGCTCTCCGTAGCCGTTGACCGTGCCGTGCACCATGACGGCCCCGGCGCGCACGGCCGCGAGACTGTTCGCCACGGCGAGCCCGCAGTCGTTGTGGGAATGGATGCCGAGGCGGATGCGTCCGAGCCGGGCGCGCACCGCGGCGAAGGCGGCCTCGATCTCGTGGGGCAGGCGGCCGCCGTTGGTGTCGCACAGAACGATGAAGTCCGCCCCGCCGTCGGCGGCCGCGGCGAGGGTGTCGAGGGCGTAGTCGCGGTTGTGGGCGAAGCCGTCGAAGAAGTGCTCCGCATCGTAGACGACCTCGCGGCCGTGGCGGCGCAGGTGGGCGACGGTGTCGCGGATCATGGCGAGGTTTTCCGAGAGGCTGCTGCGGATGACCTCGCTGACGTGCAAATCCCAACTCTTGCCGAAAACGGCGACCACCGGGGCCTCGCTTGCAATCAGCGCCGCGAGCTTCTCGTCCGCCGCGGCGGCCACCCCCGGGCGCCGGGTGCAGCCGAAGGCGGCCAGGCGGGCGCGGCGGAACCCGGAGGCCCGGGCGAGTTCGAAGAAGCGCATGTCGCGCGGGTTCGACCCGGGCCAGCCGCCTTCGATGTAGTGCACGCCGAGATCGTCGAGGCGCAGGGCGATCTTGAGCTTCTCCTCGGCGCTGAAGGAGATGTTCTCGCCCTGGGTCCCGTCGCGCAGGGTGGTGTCGTAAATGAGAATCGGTTCCATGAATTTCTCCCGCGGATTCTGAAAAAGCCCGCGTCAGGCTATTTGCGGTTCTCGGGACGGAGAGAGCGCACGGCCGCGCCGGCCCGCCACATCTCCGAGTCGTGCATGGCCGATAGCTCGCGGTTGAGCTTCTCGCGGTAGTCCGGTGCGCTGTTGGCCTCGAGCACGCGCCGGGTCTCCGCCCCGCTCGTCACGCGCTCGTAGAGCTCGGCGAACACCGGGGCGACCGCGTCCCGGAAGCGCGGCGCCCAGTCGAGAGCCCCGCGCTGGGCGGTCGTCGAACAGTTGGCGAACATCCAGTCCATGCCCTTTTCGCCCACGAGCCGGATCAGGCTCTGGGTGAGTTCCTCCACGGTCTCGTTGAAGGCCTCGCTCGGGCTGTGGCCGTGGCGGCGCAAGAGGGCGTACTGGGCCTCCATCACCCCCGCCAGGGCCCCCATCAGGATGCCGCGCTCCCCGGTCAGATCGCTCACCACCTCGCGCTCAAAGGTGGTCGGGAATAGATAGCCCGAGCAGATGGCGATGCCGAGGGCGAGGGTCTTTTCCAGGGCACGGCCGGTCGCATCCTGGAAGACGGCGAAACTCGCATTGATGCCGCTGCCGTCGAGAAAATTCGTGCGCACGGTACGCCCCGAGCCCTTCGGTGCCACCAGGACG
>JBFYWX010000454.1:0-4356 GCA_041310825.1 Desulfobacteraceae bacterium
CCAGGCTCTTGCCGATGACCATCTCGGTCAGGGCCGAGGAGGAGGCGATGGCGCTGGCACAGCCGAAGGTCTGGAACTTGGCGTCCCGGATCCGTCCGCTCTCATCCAGCTTGAAATAGAAGGTCAGCGCATCGCCGCAGACGATCGATCCGACCTCACCCACCCCGTCGGCATCCTCGATCACCCCCACGTTGCGGGGGTTGAGAAAATGGTCCTTAACCTTGTCGGTGTATTCCCACATGGCTTCCTCCCTTAATGGCGTTATAGGCGAGAAATTAATCATCTTTTCGGGGTTTCACAGGAGGGGGAGCCCGGCGGCGAATGGCGGGGGGTAAAAAAGGGGTTGTCAAACAAATCGGGCGGTTGTAACTATAAGGACATCCCGTCCTGCGTCCCGACACCAAACTCGACGGAAGGAGGCGCTCCATGCAGCCCAACCTCAGGCGCACGGCTTTTGCCGGCAGCTGGTACCCTGCCCGGGCCTCCGAGTGCGAGGCCGAGATCTGGGGCTTCATCGAAAAAAGCGGCATCGCCAAGCCCTGCACCCCGCGACCGGTCGGCGGGATCCTGCCCCACGCCGGCTGGTATTACTCGGGGGCGATCGCCTGCAACGTGATCCACTGCCTCAAAAACGCCGGGCCGCCGTCACCGGACGTCGTTGCGGTCTTCGGCATGCACCTGCACCCCTCCTCCCCCAATCTCATGATGCCGACGGGCGTCTGGGAAACCCCGTTCGGCGGCCTGCCGGTGGCGGAGGAGCTGGCGGCCGAGATGGCCGGGCAGTTCCCCTTCCGGCTCGAGACCCCGGAGCGTGCCGCCCCGGACAACACCATCGAGTTGCAGCTGCCCTTCATCAAGTATTTCTTCCCGAAGGTGCAGGTCCTGGCCATGGGAGTTGCGCCGACCGACGCTGCACATGCGATCGGCCGGGGGCTGGTCGAGACCGCGCGGCGCCTTGGGCAACAGCTGATCGTCATCGGCTCCACCGACCTGACCCACTACGGGCCGAACTACGGGTCTACCGCTCACGGCTCCGGTGCGGCGGCGGTCGCCTGGGTCACGCAGGAAAATGATCGGCGGGTCATCCAAACCATGCTGGATTTGGACCCGGTGCGGCTGATCGCGGAGGCGCGCACGCACCAGAACGCCTGCTGCCCGGGGGCGGCGGCGGCGGCGATTGCGGCGGGCAGGCATCTGGGGGCCACGGCGGGCGAAGCGCTAAGCTACGCCACCAGCCATGACCGCCGCCCGGGCGAGAGCTTCGTGGGGTACGTGGGAGTCATCTTCTGATCCGGGCGTGGAACCGGTCGGCCCCCCGCCCGGCGGAAAAACGAAATCGGGGCGGCTGATGCCCCGGCGTTGGAATCTTCCTGCCTCCGAGCGATCATGACGACCTCTGCCGCGGTGACTCCGAAACTCGTCTCCACCACCGGCTCGTGCGCAATGGTCCGTGTACGCTCGTCTGACAAAACTGCAGGATGCCCGAAATCACCCCTTTGGTATCCCGGTATCTGTTCTCCTCCAGAGCGACGCCGCAACCCCCGCAAGGGTTCATCCCGAATAACGCCGCATACCGTGATGAATGCACCAAGCTTTTCAGCCTCGGGCCGAAAACATCCGGGTGCCGGTGATCTCGGAGCCCGCCGGGTGCTCGTTCCGGTCCGGAACGACAGCCGCCCCGATTTCTATAAGTCGAGTTTTCCCTGATTTTCCAATATAAATCAAGGAAAAAGTGAAATCCCGGTTTGCAGCCCTCCGGCGTCTCTGATATGATTTCAAAAGCTGTTCACCTCCGCCATCGAAAGCGACCTCATCCTTATGAACATCTGCATCGTCGGTACCGGTTACGTCGGTCTCGTGAGCGCCGCCTGCCTGGCGGAGATGGGCAATCACATCGTGTGCGTGGACAGCAACCCCCAGGTCATCGCCGGTTTGAGGGACGGGGCGGTCCATATCTTCGAGCCGGGGCTCGAACCCCTGGTCCAGCGCAACATGCAGGAAGGACGGCTGGGCTTCTCCATGGACCTGAAGGAGGGGCTGGAGCACGCCTTGTTCATTTTCAACTGCGTCGGCACCCCGCCGCTCGCGGACGGCTCCTGCGATTTGTACCAGATCCGGGAGGTCGCGCGCCAGATCGGGGATCTGATCAGCGACTACAAAATCATCGTCAACAAGTCCACCGTGCCGGTCGGCACGGCGGACGAGGTGGGGCGGATCATCCGCCGGGAAATCGCGCGGCGGGGCCTGACGATCGAGTTCGATGTCGTCTCCAACCCCGAGTTTCTCAAAGAGGGCGATGCGGTCAACGATTTCATGAAGCCCGACCGTGTCATCGTGGGCACCGACAACGTGCGCACGGCCAAGCTGCTCGAAGCCCTCTATGCGCCCTTCGCCCGCAGCCGCGACAAGATGATCGTGATGGATGTGCGCAGCGCGGAAATGACCAAGTACGCCGCCAACTGCATGCTGGCGACCAAGATCTCCTTCATCAACGAAATCGCCAATATCTGCGAGAAGGTCGGGGCGGACGTGAGCGCGGTCCGGCGCGGGATCGGCGCCGACCACCGCATCGGCTACCACTTCATCTACCCGGGGGCCGGTTACGGCGGCTCCTGTTTCCCCAAAGACGTGAAGGCGCTGATCACGACCGCGCGTGAAAGCGGGTACGAACCCGAGCTCGTGGCGGCCGTGGATGCGGTCAACCGGCGCCAAAAACGGGTGCTGGCGGACAAGATCAAAGCCTATTTCGAGGGTCGGGGGGGGCTCGCCGGCAAGGAGCTCGCTCTCTGGGGCCTCGCCTTCAAGGCCAACACGGACGACATGCGTGAGGCCTCGGCCCTGGACATCATCGCCGAGGTGACCGCGGCGGGCATGGCGGTCAAGGCCTTCGACCCCGTCGCCGGCCGGCGTGCCCAAGGGGTGCTCGCGGCCAACCCCCGGGTGCGCATCTGCGAAGCTCAGTACGAGGCCGTGGAAGGGGCCGACGCCCTGGCGGTGATTACGGACTGGAACCAGTTCCGCAACCCGGATTTCACGCGCATCCTGGGGCTGCTCAGAACCCCGATCATCTTCGATGGCCGCAACCTGTATGACCCGGACATCGTGGCCGGCCATGGGTTGTCCTATGTCAGCATCGGGCGGGCCGTGATGGCTTCACGGCTGCCTCCGGCGGAACGTCCTGAGCTGTGATGCGATGCTGGTGCGCGCGGTAAAGAGGCTCTTGGTCGTCGTGCTGGTCGCGGCCGTGGCCTTCCTGGGCTGGGGCCGCGAGCTGCTGCGCAACCACGATGACCCGTTGCGGGAGCCGTTCGGGCTGGTCGTGGTCCTGGCGGGTCCGCTCGACGAGGACGGCGGCCGGGTGGCGGCCGGAGTCGCACTGGCCCGCGCGTCGGACGACTGCCTGCTGCTTCTGCCCCTGCGCCATCGCGCCCTCACCTGGCCCTGGTTCGTGCGCCATTACCGCATCGAGGATCCCCTGCCGGGAGCGCGCGTCATCCTGGGTCGTCCCGAGGAGCCCCGGGGGGAAGGCACAGACCTGGGGGGCACTTTCGCCGAGGCCCGCAAGACCATCGCCGTCATGCGGGAGCGGGGGATCCCGTCGGCGGTGGTGGTCACCTCCGGCTACCACATCCGGCGGGCCCGGCTGGCGTTTGCGCGGGCCGGCACGGCGTCGCATCCGACCTTCCAGTTCCACGCGGTCGACGGCGGCGAGGGGGCGGCCGGCCGCTGGTGGTGGCTCGACCCCAAATCGGTGATGCGGGTGGTTGATGAATACCTGAAACTGGCTGCGGGGTATGTGATCTACCGGTAGGCCGAGGCCTCCCCGCAGGGGACCCGGAGAAGGTGATCCTTCCCTGCCCGCGGGAGCGGGCCTTACCGGGCCTTGCCCTGTCTGGCGATTTTGGCCCAGGTGTCCCTCAGGGTGGCCGTGCGGTTGAAGACCGGCGCCCCCGGCCGGTGGTCGGCGGCGTCCGCGCAGAAATACCCCAAGCGCTTGTGCTGGTAGATGCTTCCGGTCGCGGCCTATGCTAAAGAAACCCTTGGCAAAGGTGGTTTCAATCAATTATGATTTTTTCGAATTGTTAAGCCGGGACTTTGAAGGCACACCAACTTTGTTTCGAATGCCTGCTTTGGCTTCGGGAGAGAGGCGACACCATGTCCTGCGCTTTTTCTCCCCGTGCTGAGCTGCTTCTTCCCACGGTTCGCTTCAAATCGCTTGATCCGAAGACTTGGATTGACTTACTAAGCTTTGCAAAATAGTATAGACGTTTATGCTGCGTATCGCGTAGTCTCGGCTTTGAAGAAGCTACACACCAACTGCGGAGACTTTTGCAGCTTCCTCATGTGAGAAATGAC
>JBFYWX010000472.1:0-11218 GCA_041310825.1 Desulfobacteraceae bacterium
TCCCGGAGCCGCTGCACAAGGACATCCTCGTGCTGGTGGAGGCGGCGCTGGAGGCGGTGGAGACGCTGGGGGTGATGTCGGCCGAGGCGTGGGGCTATTTCCGGAGCTACTCGGAGAATCAGCGCGTGAAAGTGAAGGACCTGATCCGGGCCATCCGTCAGAAGGAGCACGACGCCGACCTCGCCGAGGACCAGATGAAGGAGAAGGCTTTCAACTTGGGGCTTGACGGGGTCACGGTCTTTCACGTCGTGCGGTTGGCGGAAATAATCGGATCGATCGCGGACCACGCCGAGAACGCCGGCGACATGATGCGGGCAATGATCGCCAAGTAGAGGGCACGCCGGCTGAAGCCGGTTGCCTGAGGGGCCGAGGGTTCAAGGGTTCGAGAGAAAAAAGCCGGGATCATGCCGGCGTCTGCTCAGAACCGTGAGAGGCAAAAAAATAAACGCCGGGCCGCCCCGCAAGGGGCCGCCCGGCGTGACGGATGACCGGCTGAAAAGGCTTACCAGCCGCGCATGAGATAGGCGTGCATCGAGTTCGCGGCGATGCGGCCCGCCCCCATGGCCAGGATGACGGTGGCCGAGCCGGTGACGATGTCCCCGCCGGCCCAGACGGCCTTCTTCATGGTTTTGCCGGAGGCAGGCTCCGTGTCGATGTAACCCCACTTGTTCAGCTTGAGGTCCGGGGTGGAGCTGGTGAGCAGCGGGTTCGCGCCGGTGCCCACGGCGACGATGCACAGATCGCAGTCGAGCTTGAACTCGGAGCCCTTCACGGCGATCGGCCGCCGCCGCCCGGAGGCGTCCGGCTCCCCCAACTCCATCTTGATACACTCCATCCCCACGAGCCGCCCCTTCTCGTTACCTATGTAGCGCACCGGGTTCGTCAGCAGGAAGAACTCGATCCCCTCTTCCTCGGCATGGTGGGCCTCGGCGGCGCGCGCGGGCATCTCCTCGCGCGAGCGCCGGTAGACGAGCCGCACCCGGTCCGCCCCCAGCCGCAGAGCCGTGCGGGCGGAGTCCATGGCCACGTTGCCGCCGCCCAGCACCACCACCTCCTTGCCGCGCGGGATGGGGGTGTCCACCTTCGGGAAGAGGTAAGCTTTCATAAGGTTCGCCCGCGTGAGGTATTCGTTGGCGGAGAGAATGCCCACCAGGTTCTCGCCCGGGATATTCATGAACTTGGGCAGCCCGGCCCCCACGCCGAGGAAAATGGCCTGGTATCCCTGCTCGAAGAGCTCATCCAAAGTGACGGTCCGTCCTACCACGGAATTGCAATCCACCTTCACCCCCAGGCGCTCCAGGAAGTTGACCTCCTGGGCCACGATCTCCTTGGGCAGGCGGAACTCGGGGATGCCGTAAAGCAGCACCCCGCCCGGTTTGTGGAAGGCCTCGAAGACGGTCACGTCGTGGCCCTTCTGGATGAGATCGCCGGCCACGGTCAGCCCGGCCGGACCGGCCCCGACCACGGCCACCTTCCTGCCGGTCGCGGCGGCTTTCGGCGGCAGTGCGCCGGTGCCGTTCGCCCGCTCCCAGTCGGCCGCGAAGCGCTCAAGGTTCCCGATCGCAACCGGCTCGCCCTTCTTCGCCAGGATGCACTTGCCCTCGCACTGGCTCTCCTGGGGGCAAACCCGGCCGCAGACCGCCGGCAGGCTGTTCATGGTCCAGATGTGGCGGATGGACTTGGTGAGATCCCCCTCGTGGATCAGTTTGATGACCCCGGGGATGTCGACCCCCACCGGGCAGCCCTCGACGCAGCCGGGGTTCTTGCACTGCAGGCAGCGCGAGGCCTCCTCTTTGGCCATCTCCGGGGTGTAGCCCGTGGGGACCTCGAAAAAGTTACGGGCCCGCACCTTGGGCTCCTGCTCGGGCATCTGGACGCGACTCTTCTTCTGCTTTTTTTCCTTCGCCGTGGTCTCGACCGACATGTTTTTCCCTCCCGCTCGATCAGCCGTTATATCGGGCCAATGGCGGCGTGGTTGACGTCGCCGCGCCCGTTATTTCTTGTGCCAGGACTCCTCGAGCATGCAGAACTCGTTGTGGCACATCTTTTCTTCCTCGCAGTAAGCCTGAAGCCGCATCATCAGCTCGTCGAAATCCACCTCGTGGCCGTCGAACTCGGGGCCGTCCACGCAGGCGAACTGGTTCTTGCCGCCGACCGAGACACGGCACCCGCCGCACATCCCGGTCACGTCCACCATGATGGGGTTGAGACTCACCATCGTGTGCACGCTGTACTCCTTGGTCAGCTTGGAGACGAACTTCATCATCGGGACAGGGCCGATGGCGACCACGAGGTCGACCTTCTCCTTGTCGAGGATGTCTTTCAGCGCATGAGTCACGAAGCCGTGGCGGCCGTAGGAGCCGTCGTCGGTACAGACATGCAGTTCGTGGGAGGCCGACTTCATGAAGTCCTCCAGGATGAGGAGGTCCTTCGTGCGGGCGCCGATGATCGCAATCACGTGGTTCCCGGCCTGCTTCATGCCCCGGGTGATGGGGTGGAGCACGGCCACGCCGGTCCCGCCGCCGACGCAGACCACCTTGCCGAGCTTTTCGATGTGGGTGGGCTTGCCCAGAGGGCCGATTACGTCCTGGTAGCCCTCCCCGACCTTCAAAGTCTTGAACAGCGCGGTGGACTTGCCCACCACCTGGTAGATCACGGCGATGATCCCTCTTTCAGGGTCGGTATAGGCCATGGTGAGGGGGATCCGCTCCCCGGTGTCGTTGGCCTTGAGGATCACGAACTGGCCCGGCTTGGCTTTCTTGGCGATGAGCGGCGCCTCGATCTCGTTGAGGACCACTGTGCCCTGGGACATTTCCTCGCGCTTGACGATCTTGAACATGGGCTCCCTCCATGCGATGAATTCGAAACGCTTCGGCCTCACAAGATTCCAATATTCTCAAATCGCCCGGCTCAAATCAAGTCAAAATAAAGGCCCCGCCTCAAAAAAACGCCTTCCCATACCCCAGCAATCACATCGGGATGAGGTAAACCGGCTGAGACCGGCACTTAAAGGTTCGAGGGTCCAGGAAGGCGAAATGGTGAGTTGAAATACCACTCCCGCGGTGCTACACCGCCGTTAAAGCCCCGGCGTGTATCCCGCGGGCTCGGCTGCTCAGATGCAGGCGACCCTCAGCGGTTGTCCCCTCTCCCCCAAAGGGTGCGGGAGAGGGTCAGGGTAAGGGGGTCGCCACGGTTTGCAACAGACGGGTTTCATGCTTTCCCTATTCGACAGCCACTGCCACCTGGACGACGCCGCCTACCGGGACGATCTGGAGGGGGTGTGCGAACGGGCCCGCGCCGCCGGGGTTGTCCGGATGATGACGATCGGCGTCACCCTCGACACCTCCCGCAGGGCCGTCGCGCTCGCGCAAGCCCGTCCGGGCGTCTATGCCTCGGTGGGGGTTCACCCCCATGACGCCAAGGAGTGCAGCGAGAAGGTCCTGGAGGCGCTATCGGCGCTCGCCAGGAACCCGGCCGTTCGCGCCTGGGGAGAGATCGGGCTTGACTTCAACCGCATGTATTCCCCGCGGGGGGAGCAGGAAAAATGGTTCCTCCGGCAGCTCGAGCTTGCCCACGAACTCACCTTGCCGCTGATCTTTCACGAAAGAGAGAGCGGCGGCCGTTTCCTCGAGCTTTTGCGCACCTGCCCGCCACCGGCCGGAGCGGCCGTGCTCCACTGCTTCAGCGGGACCCGCCCCGAGCTCACGCGCTATCTCGACCTGGGCTACTACATCGGGATCACGGGGATCCTGACCTTGAAAGAGCGCGGGGAGCCCCTTCGGAGAATGGCAGCCGAGATCCCTTCCGATCAGATCCTGATCGAGACCGACGCCCCCTACCTCACCCCCGACCCCGAACGCCGCCGCCACCGCCGTAACGAGCCCGCCTTCGTGCGCTCGGTCCTGCTCAAGCTCGCCGAGGTACGGCGTACGGAACCCCACGAACTGGCGCGGCAGGTCTACGCCAACACCTGCCGCCTCTACCGGATCGCGGAGGAGGACGAAGATGCCCATGCGCACCACCCGCACGCCTGACGCCCGTCGCCGGGTTTCCCGCACCGGCAGGGCCTTGGGTCTCTTGTTCCTGGCTGCCGTCATCTTCCAGCCGCACCCGAAACCGGCCGCAGCCGGGGCGCCCTTCAAAATGGCCGACACGCTCGTCTGCACGATCGAGACCTCGACCAACTCCGCTGAAATCGGGAAAAAAATCAGCCTCTCCGGTCTGACGAGCGATGCCCCCAAGGCGGTCTTCGAAAACTTCATCCGTTCCGCCATGGTGCGGATTTTCGAGTCGGAGGCCACCCTTGTCATCCAGCTGGTCGCGACCATCAGCGGCAGCGTCGACACGATCGTCATCGACAAGCAGAGCGGCCGCTTCGCCCACACTGCCGCCGGCGCCTTCCCGGCCGAGGTCCACGCCCTCTCCGAAATCGGCACCTGCCGCTCCGAGTGAGGGATTCGAGGTGTGAAATGTCTGCTTTATCACCGCCTGCCGCGGTCTGGCTCACAAAGTGGATGAAGGTCCAGACAATTGCCCTGTGGGGTGCGGCCGATCTGAGGGGATTTTCAACACCCCCGGATGAGGCCGGAGAGGGATTTCCCAGCGCCCTTTCATTCGCAATTCCCGTGGACCCTCACATCATGGCCGGGATCCGAAACGGCCCCAACCAAAGATACGCGGATGAGTATGCCCGGGTGAACTTCCACATCAACGAGTTGTCCCTGGCGTTAGCCGCCGAAATAAAAGGGCGGGGATTTCGCGCGAAACCCCTGGCAGCCTCAAGCCGCACCGATCCGGTCGGCATCAAGGGGGACTTCCCGCACAAGACCGCAGCGACCCGGGCGGGCCTGGGCTGGGTGGGCCGCCACTGCCAGCTCATCACGCGCCCCTTCGGATCATGGGTTCGGCTGGGAACCGTTTTCACCGACCTGGAACTCCCTTGCGGGCCGCCGGCAGAAAAACATTTCTGCGGTAAATGCACGCGCTGCGTCGAGGCCTGCCCGGCCAAGGCGTTGAAAGGCAATGCCTGGCACCCCGGAATCCCCCGTGCGGAGCTGTTGGATGTCCACGCCTGCGACCGGTGGAAAAAGGAGCACTACGTTCAGTTCCACCAAGGCCACAACTGCGGGATCTGCTCCGCCGTCTGCCCCTATGGGTTGAAAGTGCTGAACAAGCGGGGCGATCAGTGAACTCTCCCATTTTCAGAGCCGCCACCTCGTTGGATGCAAATGCGATCGCACGTCTGCAAATCGAAAATTGGCGCGACGCCTACCGGGGCATTCTACCCGATTGGTATCTGAATAAGCTGAAACGGTAGCAAGGAGGCCCGGACATGCCCTATCTGGTGCGCTTCTACGATCGATCCGATCGCCGCCGCGTGCGGGAGAAATTCATGGCGCCCCACATGGCCTGGCTGGAATCGATGCGGGCGAAGATCCTGCTCGCAGGGGCCCTGCGCGAGGCGCCGGAGTCCTTCCCCGTCGGCGGCCTGTGGCTGGTGGAAGCGGATTCCCGCGCGGAAGTGGAGGAACTGCTCTCGCAGGATCCCCTTTGGATAAACGGGCTGCGTGAGCGCTATGAAATATTTTTTTTCGCCCCGGCCGTCGGGAGCGTGTCGGGCGGCACAGGGGCTTCCGGTAATAGGGGGGCAACGCCGGAATCGTAGAATACGCTCTGGATATTCATTCTACCGCTTTCGGTTCTGCTTCTTTAATGCCTGATCGGCAAGTCCGGCCCCCGGCAGCTTGAACTTCCGGGTCACCGCGCCGGTCTGGGGGTCGGGGTGAAGCATAATGGTTGCATGGCCGAATGCGGCACTGCCAATTTCAGTAGAGGTAATACCGAGCGCTCTTCCGGCGGAACTCTTCCAGTTGCGGCTGCCAGGCGGCGGCGATCGACTCGGGGGGCTCGCCCGCGGCGATGGCATGGATTACAGCGCGCGAGCCCACCAGGTATAGTGCCGGGTCGAGCGTGAAGATGCCTGGGTATAGGCGCTGCAAAGCAGAGAGGATCTCGATCCCCAGCATCACCGGCTCCATCCGCTCGCGGTCGGTGAGCGTGATGCGGAGGCCGCGGCACTCTTCGCCCTTGAAAATGCTTGATGCGGGGGTGAAGCGGACCGGCTCGAAACGAACTCCGGCAATGGGCCGGCCTTGCAGGAAGGCCGTCAGCTCCTCGGCATCGATCCAGGGTGCGCCGAGCAGCTCGAAGGGCGTCTCCGTCCCCCGGCCGACGCTCACGTTCGACGCCTCGCAGAGGGCGACCCCTGGGTAGAGGGCGGCTTGGGTGAGGGATCGTAAGTTCGGCGAGGGGTTCACCCAGGTGAGACCAGTTTCGTCGAACCACATCTCCCGGCGGTAGCCCCTTAGCGGAACCACCGTTAGGTTGACACCGATCCGGTTCTCCGCGTTGAACATCTGCGCCAACTCTCCCATGGTCATGGCGTGTCTGACCGGGAGCGGGAAGTAGGCGGTGAAGGATTTCAGGTCCGGGTCCAGCAACGGGCCCTCCGTCCGCGAGGCGGTGATCGGGTTGGGCCGGTCCAGCACGACGAACCGCATGCCCGCCTTCGCCGCCGCCTCCATCGCGTAGCCCATCGTGCTCATGTAAGTGTAAAACCGCGCGCCCGCATCCTGCACATCGAAGACCAGCACATCCAGCCCCTTCAGCATCTCAGGCGTCGGCCGCCGCGTATCGCCGTAAAGGCTGTGGACCGGCAGGTCGGTCGATGCATCCCGCCCCGAGGCCACTTTCCAGTCGGCCTTGCCCGACAGGCCGTGCTCGGGGCTGAAGAGCGCCCGCAGCCTGACACCCGGCGCCTTGGCCAAAAGATCGATCGTCCGCCGGCCGGCGGCATCAAGCCCGGTGTGATTGGTGATCAGCCCCACCCGCTTGCCGGTCAGGGCCGAGAATTTACGGACGGCCAGAACGTCGATCCCGGTCGCGACCCCGCCGATGGAGGCGAAAAGCGTCTCCTCCGGGTCCGGCCGGCCGGTGGCTTGAACCGCGAGCGCAAAGATCCTGTCCCGCAACAGCCCATCACGTGCCTCGCCGTCGGGGTAGACCCGGTTGCTCAGGACGACCAGATAGGTCCGGGTCTCGGGATCTATCCAGAGCAGAGTTCCGGTGAAGCCCATGTGGCCGAAGGATCCCGTCGGGAGCATTTCGCTCCAGTTGCCGGAGGCCGAATGAATCGCCCAGCCCAGGCCGCGCGCGGGCAGTTTGCCCTCGGGCGACTGGGGCTGAGTCATCTCGTGAATGGAGGCGGCGCTCAGGATCCGGATCTGCGCGTGGCGGCCCTGGTCAAGGATCATTTGGGCGAAGACGGCGAGGTCGTCGACCGTGGAGAAGATCCCGGCCGCACCCGAGATTCCGCCCATGCGCCGGGTATCCGGGTCATGCACCACGGCGACGCTTCCCTCCATGGTAGTGGCGAGACGCGCGCGCAGGGATTTGGGGGGCTTGAAGGCCGTATCCGTCATCCCCAGGGGTTCGAAGATCCGCCGGCGGCAGTAGACCTCCAACGGCTCCCCGGAAACGCGCCTAATCAACTCGCCCAGGATGGTGAAGTTGAGATCGCTGTAGACGAAGCGGGAGCCCGGCGGGTAGGCCGGGGTGTCGGCTATGATTTTTTGCAGAGCGGCGGCATGGCCGGACCAGGCCGGTTTGGAGAGAAAACCGGGCCTCAGCCCGGAGTAGTGCGTGAGCAGCTGCCGCAGGGTGATCCCCCCCTTGCCGCGGCCTTTGAACTCCGGCCAGTAGCGGGCCACCGGGGCATCGAGGTCCAACCGGCCCTGCTCGGCGAGCTGGAGGAGGGCCGTGGTGGTGGCCACGACCTTGGTGAGCGAGGCGACGTCGAAAACGGCCTCCGCCGTCATCGGTCGCGCCGGTCTCAGGCTGAGATGGCCGAAGGCCTCCCGCAGAACCACACGGCCCTCGTGGCCGACCACGACCACGGCACCGGGGGTTTCACCCGCTGCGATGGCAGCCTCGACGGCCGGGGCGATCGCGGCGAGCGGCTCGGGCAGAAGGGCGGCTGGGACATCCGCGGTGGGCGATAAAAGAAGGCCAACCGCCGCCAGGAGGACCGACAACGCAGAGGAGGCTAAACGGCGTTTGTTCATGGCAGCGAACCGGCAGATATTCGGAATCTCGCTTTCAACCTTTCTACCGACCTGGCCGCCCATTCATCTCCCGCAACCCGGAGGCCACCAGAAAATCCCCCTCCCCTGGCCCCTCCCGCAAGGGGAGGAGATAAAGGCGCGGCGAAAGGGATCGATCATCGCGGCTGGAAGCCGCTCCCACGGTAGAGGACTCTTGATAATGACGCGGTCGCCGCGGGCCCCTGCCCCTATCGAATAGGGGTAGATGGAAAGGGAGGCTATCCATTCGATCATCCCGCACTCCCCCCCTTTGACAAAGGGGGCTGGGGGGATTTCTTTTTGGCAAGTTTAGCTTTTTTACCGGCCCGGGGCAACCTCGGCCGCGATGCTGGCCGTCCGGATCTCCTTTTTCAGGGCGTCCGCCGTGTAGACGTTGACCGGGTTCCAAAGCATCCAGCCCTGGGCGCCGAAGGTGTCGGCCGCCAGGATCTGTTCGCGGATCTCCTTTTCGCCGAACTGCCGGCGGTCGAAGGCGTAGTCCCGGAAAGACTGGAGCCAGGGTCGAAAGCGCACCGGGGCGATCCCGGTCCGCTCCTGGGCTTTTTTAAGGGAGAGGAGGACGATCTCGTGCGGGCTCTTGACGGGGTTGCGGTAGCCCGGGATCCCGTACTGAAAGCCGGAGGGGTAGAGCATGGGGCAAAGGTAGTCCACGGCCGCAGCGATGGGATCGAGCTTCTGGCCGATGTCGGTGTCATTGAAGTTCCAGCAGACGTAGCCGAAGATGTCCGCGGCGGTGAAGACGTTGTAGGGGGCAAGCCGTGCCCGGGCCGCTTTCAGGAAACCCGTGATGGCCTCAACCCGTCCCTCCTCAGTGCTCGGCCGCGAGAAGACCGGCGAGCGCGAGTCCGGGAAACGCACGTAATCGAACTGAATCTCGTCGAACCCCAGCCGGGCCGCCTCTTCAGCGATGCGGATGTTGTACTCCCAGACCTCTTTCTAGAAGGGGTCCACCCAGGCGAGGTTCTCCCGGTCGCGCCAGATCTCCCCCTCCTGAGTCCGGACGGCCAGCTCCGGCCGCGCCGCGGCCAGCAGATCGTCCTTGAACACCACGATGCGGGCGATCAGGTAGATTCCCTTCTCCTTGAAGAGCGTCATCAGCTCCTCGATGTCGCGCACCGTGATGATCTTCTGGGCCCCGATCTCGGCCGCCAACGGGATCGAGCTCCGGTAGGGGATCATTCCGCGGTCCCCTTTCACGTCGATGACGAGGGCGTTGAGCTCGGTCTCTTCGATCAGCTTCAACGCCGGCCGCCTCAGGACCCTGGAACCGACTCCGTAGAAAGAGAGGTAGAGCGCCCGGGGCGTGATGGTCCCCAGTCTGATTTCCAATGGTTGGGCACCCGAAGCGGCCGAAATCGGCAGCTCAGCGCGCTGATAGCCATGCGCCCGCGCCTTGACGGTCACATCCGATCGCGCAATGGGGAAGAGCCCCTCCGCGTCCGCCGCTATCGGCTCCCCGTCGACCGTGACGAGGGCGCCTGGGATGATCTCCCCGGTGTGGTGATCGACCACCCGCAGGCTGGGTGGCGCATCCGGGTAACCCGTGCATGGGAAGAGGATCAGGGCGGCACAAACCAAAAACAGCAACTTAAAAACGGCGGTCGGCATGGCGGTGTTCCCTTCTGGCAATTGGCAACGGTGCGTTCACTATGGTTTCAAATGACTTGTCCCGGTCCGAGTCGGCCAGGAGATAGCGCGGGAGGGCCATCGGGTGATCGCGGGTCGTGGCCGGACGCCGCTCGATGGAGAAGGCGGCCCGGTAGCCGGCCGCAGCGGCTTTTTCCATCAGCCAGGGGTCGTAGATCCCAAACGGCCAGGCCAGGAGATCGACCGTCCCGCCCAGTTTTCGTTCCAGGGTGTTCTTGGACTTGACGAACTGCAGCTGGACCAGCTTCTCGAACTCCGCCACGGGCAGCTGCGCGCGTTCTTTTTTGAAGTTGGGATGCCAAAAGGTATGGGACTGGATGTCGCAAAGTCCGCTCGCCTGGACCTCGCGCAGCTGCTCCCAGGTCATGGCGTAGGCGGCATTGGAGACGGCCGAGGGGTAGACGAAGAGGGTCATCGGCACGCCGTATTTCTTGAGCAGGGGGAATGCCTCGGTGTAGACCGACCGGTGGGCGTCGTCGGCCACGAGCACCACGCAGCGCCGGTCGGCCGGCACCCCCGCGCCGGAGAGCATGGAGAGAAGCTCCTTGAGGGGGATGACTTCGAACCCCTTCGCCTGCAGGTACTTCAGGTGGGCCTCGAAGACCGCCGTTCTCACCGTCATGCTGTCGGCCGCCACCGGGCCGAAGCGGTGGTAGAGCAGGATCGGGACCCCCGACTCCGCACCGTCACCGGCCATCGCCGCCGCGGCGCCCCCCCAGACCGTTACGCAGACCATCAGGACGAATAGAAATCTCATAAAACCCTCATCGGCTGCTCACCAAAAAAGTTTACTGAAATCTTGGTGCCCGCGTGAAAAGCGAACTATGGCAGGCGGCGCTGTCCTCTCGGCAACCCAAATCCCATCTGCCTCCCTTTGACCAAGGGGGTGAAGAAGGGATTTAAATAACAGCGCCAGGAGTTCTTGGGGCCCACTTCCCCGGAAGGCCAATCTCATCCCGTATCAGGCGGGTTTGATTTGACAACCGATGCAGGGCGACTTGACGGAGAGAGGCTCGAATGTTAGGGAATTGTTAGAAAATTGTTAGGGGTGGTAAGGGCTGGCGAAGGCCCTGACCCCGCCGGCCGGGGGAGCCGAAACGGATGCAGATCGAACTCGAGAAGGTATGCAAGTCCTGGGGCCGTGTGCACGCGGTGGACCAGGTCAGCTTTACCGCCCAGGCCGGAGAGCTCCTGGTGGTGCTCGGCCCCTCGGGCTGCGGCAAGTCGACCATCCTGCGGCTGATCGCGGGGCTCGAATCCATCACCGCCGGCACCATCCGCATTGCCGGTAAAGACGTCACCGGCCTGCCCCCGGCCAAACGCAACATTTCCATGGTCTTTCAGTCCTACGCTTTGTTCCCCCATCTCAACGTGGCCGAGAACATCGTCTTCGGTCTCAAGGTCCGCAA
>JBFYWX010000473.1:0-4349 GCA_041310825.1 Desulfobacteraceae bacterium
GTGAAAAGCTCCATGCTCGGCCTCCCATTCTGATAGGGGTGGCCTGTTTATATCAAACCGCCTGGGCGGCTTGAACTGTTTTTCCCTGTTTGGTTCCGGCTCGTCCGGGTTGGGCATTCTAGCGCATTATAGGCATTGCTTCTCCTACTCCGCCCCCGGCCCATCCTTCCACTCGTTACTCGTTGCTCGTTAGTCGTTACTTTTCTTCGTTTCACATTCCCAAGCCAACGGAGGGGAAGCAACGGACCTCAGGGCTTCGGCGGGTGCAGGGGGAGGTCGTATTTTTTCATTTTTTTGTACAGCAGCGTGCGGTGAATCCCCAGCAGGGACGCGGCCCGCACCTTGTGGTAGTCCGCCTCCTTCAGGGCCATGCGGATAGCCTCCCGCTCGCTGCGGGATTGCATCTCGCGGAGCGACGCCGGCTGGGGCCGGCCGGCGGACCGGCGGGCGCGCTGGAGATAGAAGGGCAGGTCCGGCAGGCGGATAAGGCGACCCTCGATCGCGGAGACGCTGCGTTCGAGCACGTTGACCAGCTCGCGCACGTTGCCGGGCCACTCATAGAGCCGCAGGACACGCTCGGCCGCCGGGTCGACCGCGATCTCCGCCAGCCCCGCTTCGGCGGCGATCCGCCGCAGGCAGTGGTGGATGATGGCGAGGATATCCTCCCGCCGATCGCGCAGCGGGGGGATGTGCAGGGCAACGACGTTCAGCCGGTAGAACAGGTCCTTGCGGAACCTGCCGGCGGCCAGCAGGCCCTCCAGGTGGTGGTTGGTGGCGGCGATCACGCGGAAGTCCGAGCGTACGACCCGGGTCCCGCCGACACGCTCGAACTCCTTGTCCTCGATGGCCCGGAGCAGCTTGGGCTGCATCTCGACGGGCAGGTCCCCAATCTCATCCAGAAAAATGGTGCCCTGGTGCGCCAGTTCGAACTTCCCCGGCTTGCCCTCGGTCTTGGCGCCCGTGAAGGCCCCTTTTTCGTACCCGAACAGCTCGGACTCCAGGAGGTCGCGCGGAATGGCCGCGCAGTTGATGCGCACAAACGGATGCAGCCGCCGCGGGCTGGCATGGTGGATGGACTGGGCGAAGAGCTCCTTGCCCGTGCCGCTCTCGCCGGTGATGAGCACGGGAAAGCTGTTGCCGGCCGCCTTGAGCGCTTCCGCCTTCAGCTCGCACACGGCCTCGCTGGCGGCGATGATGCTCTCGAAGGTGTACCGGGTCGAACGCAGCGTGGCCAGCTCCTCTTCGTAAATCTTGACCTTGGACTCGAGCAGCGAGAGCTCGCGGGCCAACTTGCCGACGTCGCGCACGTCCTTGAACATGACCTGGCCGAAGACGGCGATGATCTGGCCCTCCTTGCGGATGGGGATGCGCTGCACCACCATGCTCTGGCCCTTGATGAGCTGGGACTGGTTGATCTCGGCCCGACCGGTCTGGGCCACGAGGTGCATCCGCGAGTTTTCCACCGCCTCGGTGCAGTGCCGGCCGATCTGGGCCGCCGGGTCGAGGTCCAGGAAGTGACCATACGGGGTGTTGAAATGGGTGATCACCCCCTCGGCATCGGTCACCATGGCGCCGAAATGGATGCCGTCAAAGATCAGCCGGTGCATCTCCAGCTGGCGCTCGAGCTCGACAAGGGCGTCACGGGTTGCCTGCGAATCGGCCATCGCGATCGGCTACCACAGGGTCATGGAATTTAGGAATAGCTGCCGCAGCTCCTCCGGTCCCGCCGCCCGGGGCGAGAGCTTGGTCACGCGGTGCTGCGGCAAGGTGCCTTCCACCAGTTTGTCCACATCCTGCGGGCCGAACCCGACGGCGCAGAGCCCGTTGGGCATCCCGACCCGGCGCATCAGGTCGATCACGGCACCTGCCAGGATCTCGCCCGCCTCTTCGGGTTTAGCCGCGGCAACGTCACAACCCATGAGGCCCGCCGCGTAGAGGTGGAGGGCCGGGTCGGCCGGGGCCGTGAAACGAAAGACCGCCGGCGCGTTCAGACAAACCGCCATTCCGTGGGGGATGAGCGGGTGGCCCGCGGGGTATCCCTCGGGGACGTAGTCCCTCACCATGCCCGAGACCGGATAGGACATCCCGTGGGCGAGATGCACCCCCCCGTTCCCGAACCCGATGCCCGCGTAGGTCGCCGCGAGCAGGACCTTCCCGCGTGCAACGTCATCCGCGGGGTCCTCGACCACGCGCACCAGATTGCGGGAGATCATCTCGGTCGCCCGCGAGGCCCAGATGTGGCTGATGGGGTTGGACCCCTGATAGGCCGGGCGCAATTTCGGGTGCTCAGGCGCAGGCCGGCGGTGAAAGGGGATCGCGGTCAGGGCCTCGAGCGCGTGGGTCAACTGATCGAGCCCCGTGCAGACCGCCACCATCCGGGGCAGGGTGCGGGTGTTGTCCGGGTCGATGATCCCGCGGATGGGCCGCAGGGCCCGGCTGGCGATCCCGGTCTTGGCCTTCATCTCCAGGTAGTCGAAGATCGCCACCCCGGTGGTCTCGCTGCCGGTGCCGGCGGTGGTGGGAATCGCGATCATCGGTTTCAAGGGTCCCGGGACCGGCACCCCCTTGCCGATCGGCGGGTTCACGTAGGTCATGAAGTCGGCCGGGTGGGTGGCGTAGAGGTTCGCCGCCTTGGCGGTGTCCATGGCCGAGCCGCCGCCGACCGCCACGTAGCCGTCGAAGCGCCCCTGGGCGGCGAAATCGATGGCCGCTTTAAAGGAGCGGTCCGTCGGCTCGACGCTCGCCCCGTCATAGAGCACCGCGTCGATGCCCTGTGCGCGCAGCGCCTCCAGGGTGACGTTCACGGGGCGGCTCTCCCGCAGGTTCGCGTCCGTGATCACGGCCACCCGCCGGCAGCCGAGCTCCTCCATGTCGAACCCGATCTCCCGGGTCACCCCGGGTCCGTACTTGATGCTGGAGGTGTCCATCGTGAAGGCGTTTTCCAGTTTCATCCTCGTTCCTCCCTTGGGTGGTCGTCTGCAGGGCGGGATTCCTTCATGCCAGCCCGGAATGGGTGCGGATCAGCCGCGCCATGGCCGAGACATCCTCGTCGCCGTGGCCTTGGGCAATAAGCCCGTTCTCGATCTGCTCCACCAGGGCCGCCACCGGCAGGTAGACGCCGAGCTCGCGGGCCACTTCCAGGGCGATGATCACGTCCTTGCGGTGCAGCCGCACCCGGAAACCGAGCGGGTAGTCGTTGCGGATCATGTTGCCGGAGCGGTTGACGAGCCCCCAGGAGCCGGCCGCGCCCCCCGCCAGGGCAGCCGCCACCTTTTCCATGTCGAGGCCGGCCTTGAGGCCCAGGGCCATCCCCTCGGCGACCGCCAGGTAAGTACCGCAGATGATGACCTGGTTGATCGCCTTGGCCATCTGGCCGGAGCCGACCGGGCCGACGTGGGTGATGGTCTTGCCCATGGCCTGGAAGACGGGCAGCGCTTTTTCCACATCGGCCGCCGCGCCGCCCACCATGATGGTGAGGGTCGCCAGGCGGGCCCCCTCGGAGCCGCCGGAGACCGGAGCGTCTATCATACGGACCCCCTTCTTCCCGAGCTCGGCGGCCATCCGGCGCGTGGCCGCGGGGCTGATGGTGGACATGTCCGCAACGATAGCCCCGGCCGCCGCGCCGTGGAGGATGCCGTCCGCGCCCAGGACCACGGCCTCCACATCGGGGGTGTCGCTGACGCAGGTGATGACGATCTCGGCCCCCTGGGCCGCCTCCCGCGGGGAGCCCGCCCGCCGGGCCCCGGCCGCGGCCACGGGCGCTTCCCGTTCGCGGGTGCGGTTGTGCACCGTCACCGCGTAGCCGGCCTTGAGCAGATTGGCCGCCATGGCGGCCCCCATTGTTCCCATGCCGATGAATGCAACGTTCATGTGTTTCTTCTCCTTTGGTGAGGAAACAAGCGTTCAGGGGAACCGGAGTCGAGGTTCAGGGAAAACACCCGACCAGAATCAACTTTTTAGGGACGTACTGTTTCACTCGAACCCTCGGCCCCTTGGACCCTCGACCCCTAAAATATTTTACCCGGGTTCATCAGCCCCTTCGGGTCGATCAGGTTCTTGATCTGCTTCATCACCTCGTAGCTGTCACCGTGTTCGAGGGCCATGAACTTGCGTTTGCCGATCCCCACCCCGTGCTCGCCGGTGCAGGTGCCGCCGGCCTTCACGGCCTCCGCGACAATGGCGTGGTTGACGGCCTCGAGCTGCGACCACTCCCCCCGGTCGGACGGGTCGCCCACCAGCACCACGTGCAGGTTGCCGTCCCCGGCGTGCCCGAACACATAGCCCACCACCGCGTGCCGGTCGACCAGGTCCTGGGAGAAGACCACCATTTCCGGATAGCGGGAGATAGG
>JBFYWX010000476.1:0-19878 GCA_041310825.1 Desulfobacteraceae bacterium
GCCGCGCCCGGCGGTCCTCTTCCTGGCGGCGGCGGTCTGCGGCCGCATCATAGGGCGCCTCTTCGATCGCATCGATGACCTTCACCCCGGGCGGGGGCGGCTGGTTGGAAAAATGAATGACGCCGTCAGCGCCTTCCCACCGGTAGATGTCGCCAAACGCGGGTGGGGCAAGGGCGAGCAGTGCAATGACGCCCGCGATCCAATGGCTGTGTTTCATTTGCGTCTATCCCGGCGCTCACGATTCAATCGCATCGTGCCCATCCGCCAACGCAGTCTTTCTGGCCGGGCCTGCCGTTCTCGCCCGACGCAATCCTCGGGGAGGAACCACTCGGCCTCCGGGTGCGGCACCTCTGGGGCCTCGGCCTGAGCCGCACCCCACCATCTCTGGATGGGCACTCGCCTGATAAGAGAGTCTGACGACGACAGAGCCCCTCCGGATTACACGTCCCGCGAAAATGTCCGGTCGGCCCTACTCCGCATGCCGGTCGCCCTCGGCGCGGACAATCTCCCAGGCCTCTTCCGCAGTTTCAACAAAACTGAAGAGCGCCAGGTCCGCCGCCGCGACGGTGCCCTCGTCCACCAGGGCGTGGAAGTCGACCACCCGCTCCCAAAAGCGCCGGCCGAAGAGCAACACGGGGATCCTGCGGATTTTTCCGGTCTGGAGCAAGGTCAGGGTTTCAAAAAGCTCGTCCAGGGTCCCGAACCCTCCGGGAAATGCCACCAGGCATTTGGCGCGCATCAGAAGGTGCATCTTCCGGATCGCAAAATAATGAAACTGGAAGTTGAGCCCCGGGGTGACATAGCGGTTGGGGTACTGCTCGTGGGGCAGAACAATGTTCATGCCGATGCTCAGGCCGCCCGCGTCATGGGCGCCGCGATTGGCCGCCTCCATGATGCCCGGTCCACCGCCGGTCATCACCACCATGTGGTGGTTGTCCGAGTGGCGGCCGATCAGGTGCCCCAGCCGGCGGGCCTCCTCGTAATAGCGGCTGCCGGAGAGGGCCCGCTCGGCCTTTTCGAATTTCAGCTGCAGGTCGGGGTTCCCCTCGTCCCGGCTCAACTCGGCCTTGGCCTCGGCCACCCGGGATGCAGCCGTTTCCGGATCCAGGAAACGCGCGCTGCCGAAGACCACCACTGCGGACTCGACACCTCTTTCCTGGAGGGCCAGTTCGGGCTTCAGCAACTCCAGCTGCAGCCGCACAGGGCGGAGCTCGTCCTTGAGCAGGAAATCCGGGTCCTGAAAGGCGAGCCGGTCGCTGGTCGAGAGCAGGTAGTCCGCTTCGGCCTTCAGCCCGGCATGCCGCGCATCTTCCGCAGCGGACGGAAAAATACATTTACGGGGAGACGTTTCGGGCATCGGACGATCCTCTCACCGGGGGAGCACTTCAGGCTGAAAAGCAGTGTATCAAATCGGCAGGCGAAAATGCAACCGCGGCAAAAAAGGAAAACTTCCCGTGATGCCGTTTTTCCTGACGATGCAATCCTCCAGTCAGCGGTGGTTGAGAGAGCCCGTCGGGGAAGATGCACGCGCATCCGAGAAGTTTGAAATCTACTAACACAAGTTCCATGCCATTCACCCCGAAAAATTTTTATGTTCGGGAACAGCAACTTGTCGTGCCAGCCCCTTCCCGGCACAGGCAGGTAGTGACGGCTTTTGTCACCTGCTTGTCCAAAAAATGTCACCCGGCCGAACCCGGTTTGAATAATACCCACCGGAGTGTTACCCTGGCGGCATGGAATTCGAGTTCGCCACCGCGGGCCGGATCGTCTTCGGCGCGGGCGCCGCCCGAACAATCGGCGGCGAGGTCGTGCAGCTGGGACGGCGCGCGCTCGTTCTGACCGGCGCCCGGCCGGAACGCGCAGCGGACCTCCGCCGCTGCCTGGACCAACACCACGTCACCTGCAGTCTGTTTCCGGTAGGCGGTGAGCCGACCACGGCGCTCGTGCAAGCCGGGGTCGAATTCGCGCGGGACTCCGGCTGCGAGGTGGTCGTGGGCATCGGGGGCGGCAGCGTCATCGACGCGGGCAAAGCGATCGCCGCCCTGATGACCAATGGGGGGGAGCTGCTGGAGTACCTCGAAGTCATCGGCCGGGCGCGGCCGCTCGAGCGCCCCGGCGCCCCGTTCGTTGCGGTGCCCACGACAGCCGGCACCGGCGCGGAGGTGACCCGCAACGCCGTTCTGGGGTCGCCGGCGCACCGCGTCAAAGTCAGCCTGCGCAGCCCCTTCATGCTCCCCCGGCTGGCGCTGGTGGACCCGGAGCTGACCTATTCCATGCCTCCGGCGCTAACGGCCGCCACGGGGCTGGATGCCCTGACCCAGATCCTGGAGGCCTTCGTCGGCCGCCAGGCCAACCCGCTGACGGACGGGATCTGCCGCGAGGGGTTGCGCCGGGCGGGCCGCTCTCTCGCCGCCGCCGTGGCCGACGGCGAAAACCATGCGGCGCGCGAAGACATGTGCCTCGCGAGCCTGTTTGGGGGTCTTGCCCTCGCCAACGCCCGCCTGGGGGCCGTGCACGGCATCGCCGGACCCTTCGGGGGCATGTTTCCGGCAGCCCCCCATGGCGCGGTCTGCGGCCGGCTGCTGCCCTTCGTCACTGCGGTCAACATCGCGCTGTTGAAGGCGCGCCTACCCGGCTCAGGCCTGCTCCTGCGGTTCGACGAAGCTGCACGGCTGTTGACCGGTGCGGACAGCGCCCGCGCCGAGGAGGGCGTCGCCTGGCTCCGGAACCTGTGCCGCCGATTGGCCCTGCCGCCCCTGGCCGCCTACGGGTTTGGCCCCGAGCATCTCTCCGAGGCGGTCGCCAAATCGCTCGCTGCCAGCAGCATGCGCGGCAACCCCGTCGACCTGACCGCCGCCGACATCGCGTCGATCCTCGCGCAGGCCCGCTGAAGCCGCTCCCCGTTGAAATCGGCCGATTTCATATTTATGGTAGTGCGATGTCGAAGTTAAATTCGAGGACTCGGGCTTTGTCATGAACGCGCGTAGCACCGTCATCATTGCTCTCATTGCATTCCTGTCGACGACGGAGCCCGGCTCGGCCGATCCGGGCCTGACCCGCATGGTCAAAAAAATCCAGCCGGCGGTCGTGACGCTGGTCGCCTACGACGCCGCGAACCACATCGCCGGCATCGGAACCGGGTTCTTCGTCAGCCCCCGCGGCCACCTGGTCACCAACTTTCATGTGCTCGGCGGCAACTACGCGGCCAGCGTCCGCACCCACAAGGGCCAGCTGTACCCCGTAAAGGCGGTGGTCGCCGAGAACAAGGCCGCCGACCTGCTGAAGCTCCAGGTGGACATTCCACCGGATGAGGTGGCATGGATTCCCGTGAGCGACCGGCTCCCGGAGATCGCCGAGCGGATCGTCGTGGTGGGCAGCCCCATGGGTCTCGAGCAGACCGTGAGCGAAGGCATCGTCTCCTCCCTGAGGGAGATTCCCGTCATCGGCCCCGTGTTCCAGATGTCGGCTCCGATCTCCCCCGGCTCCAGCGGAAGCCCGGTGGTCAGCACCCGGGGCCAGGTGCTTGGCATCGCCACCTTCCAGTTCGTTCAGGGCCAGAACCTCAACTTCGCGGTAACGGCCCGGCAGATCATGGCCCTGAAGGCCTTCGCCGAGCAGCTGACGGTGTCGGAGTGGACCTTCGCCCACCTCGGAAGCAAACCGCGGGTGGCCGAGGAGTTGTGCCGGCAGGGGTTTCGGTTTTCGATCGAAGGAGAAGACCGGCTCGCGCTGGAGCACTTCCTAAAGGCAACCCAAGCGGACCCGACCGACGCCGAGGCCTGGAGCGGCTTGGGTTCGTGCTACGCCGGTCTGGACCATGCGGAAGATGCCCTCGCCGCCTTCCGGCAGGCCGTTCAGGCCAACCCCCGGGACGAGGTGTCCCACTTCCGCCTGGCGAACTTCTACAGCCGGATCGGGCGCTACGAAGAGGCCATCGCCGTCTACCGTGCGGCGCTGGCCATCAACCCCCTTTTTGAAGCCGCCCATTTCAATTTAGGCCTCGTCTGCGTGGAGGTCGGCCGGTATGCCGAGGGGAAAGACGCCTTCGAGGCCGTGACCCGGATCAACCCCGAAGCGGGACCCGCCCACTACAACGCCGGTCTGACCTACATTCGGTTGGGACGGTTCCAGGAGGCGATCGCGGCCCAGAAAATCGTCCTCCGGATCAACCCGGGCTACGCCCCCGCCTATCACGCCATGGGCGCGGCCTTGAACCAGTTGGGCCGGCCCCGCGATGAGATCGAGGCCTACCGCGAAGCAATCCGCGTGGACCCGGACTTCGTCCCCGCGCATCACGCCATGGGGGCGGCGATGCTGAAAAGAGGGGATACCCCCGGTGCGCTCGATCAGTACCGGATCCTGCAGAAACTCGACGAGGGCATGGCCCGCAACCTTTTCGACCTGATCTACCCCCACCATGACGAAACCGCCCCTTCTAAAAGAACTGCCCCGCAGCGCAAACCATAACTGCTTCGGCTGCAGCCAGGTCAACCCCGCCGGACTGCGCATGCGTTTTTTCACCGACGGCAGCGCCGTCTACTCCCAGGTGGCGGTGCCGGAGCACCTGTGCGGGTGGAGCAACCTCGTCCACGGTGGGGTCCTCACGACGATCCTGGACGAGATCATGAGCTGGTCGGCCATTTTTCTGCTCAAACGCATCGCACTCACCCGGAGCATCCGCGTCGATTTCATCAAACCGGCGAAAGTGGGCCAGGTGCTGAAGGCCGAGGGCCGCGTGAGCCAAACCGACGGCCCGAACGACGCCGTCACCGAAGCCGTTCTGATCGATGCCGCCGGCGAGGTCTGTACCCGCGCTACCGCCGCCTTCAAAGTTTTCTCCCCGGCCGTCGCCCGGCGACTGGGCATCGCCGACGAGGACTCCATCCGCTGGTTTGAAACGGTATTCAACGCCGAGGGGCGATGAACGCGCCCGACTCCGGCCACCCGCGTTTGCGGCGTCACCTGAAGCCGAGGCTGAAGGAGGGGGGGGGCGTGATCTCATCCCTGCCGCCGGAAGGCGATATCGGCCGGATGCCCATCGTCGCCACGATTCGCGCGCCGGAAGAGGGGGTGAGGGGTGTCGTTCCGGAGGAAGCAGCCTGGCAGGCCGGTGCGGCGGCGTGCAGCGTTGGATCACCCTCCACGGTTCAATCGGGCCGGAGAATCCTTCTGCGGGCCCATCAGCAGGCTATCTTGTCCTGCGCCTCGATCGGCACGGGCAGGAGCACATCGTCGATCTCACGGCGGATGCTCTCCAGTTCCTCCAGGAACCGCCCCCGCTTCTCCTCGATGAACTGGCGCGCCAGCTCGCGGTAGTAATCCACCCCGTTGAGCAGGTTGGCCTTGAAGGTGCTGAAGTAGCCCTGAGGCCGGCGGGAGAGCCCGACCGAAAAACGGGAGACCTCCTTGCGTAGATGCTCCACGTAAAGCCGGATCTCCGCGACGAACATGTGCGGCCGGTCGCTAGCGGCCAGCAGGCTGAGCCGGCCATAGATGTGGCCGACCATCTCCTCGAGGGAGGCCCGTCGGGAGAAGTTCACGATGTTGGGCCCGCAGCAGACCGCCGGGGTGGCCTCCTCGTCGAGATGGTAGTTGAGCGCCGCCCCCCCCGCCAGGTCGTTGCACAGGCAGGACTTGGCCAAGACGCTCTCCCGCACGATGGTCTCCTGCTCGGTTGAAAGCCCTTCCTTGGGCAACTGGCCGAGCTTGCGCCGGATGTAGGTGCGCGCGGCGATGCAGAGCGGGATTTCGCTGAAATCGGTGTTGAAAGCGGCATAGCCTTTCGGGCAGGGGCTTCCGGGGCGCCCCTCGGTGGCAAGCCGGCGCCGCTTCTCCTCGCTGGCCGAGGTGCGCAGGTTCCAGAAGGGGACCCCCAGGGGGGAGCTGTCGCTGAGATAAACGTCTCCAGGCCGGACATGGAGAAGTTTCTCGATCTGCTCCCGGTCCACGTTCGTAGCCTCGGGGACGAGTAGAAACGGCGTGCCCCAGCCGGTGCCGCTCAACTGGTAGTATCGCAGCAGAAAATCGTTCTCCGCCGCCGTCCCGATGCCGCCCTGCACCGTGATCCGAATGTCGCCGGGCGCATCGGATGCCGGCCGGCCCTGAGCCGCGAGCGCCTTGAGGTAGCACTCCCGCAGGGTCGCTCCCAGCTCCACACGCCGCTGCTTGAACTCCTCGAGCACCGGCCCGAGCAGGTGGCCGTCCGTGGCGAAGGCGTGCCCGCCGCAGTTAAGCCCCGATTCGATCCGGAACTCGGAGATCCACAGCCCGCGCTTGGCCAAAAACTTGCCCTGGACCTCGGCCGAGTGGAAATCGCTGACCTTCAGGATGATGGTCTTGATGCAATGCCCGGTCGCATCGGGAAAGAAGTCCTCGAAGGTCGCGGCATACCGGTACAGCCGCTGATTGATCCCGGCCGAAAAGACCATGGCGGAATTCAGGCGGCTGCGGGCAAAACCGCGCAGGGCCGCCAGCGCGTGGGAGAACTCCGGCGCCAGCTTCCGGCCGCTGCGAAAGGCATCGCCGTCGAGCTTGGTCATGATGTTGACGTCGATGCTCCCGGGCACGGCGAGAGGGCGCAGCTCCGCCTGCAGGCGCTCCCGTTCGGAACCGCGCGCCGCCCGCATCCGATCGTAGGCCGACCTCAGCTCCCCGTTCGGCAGCATGCGAAAGTAGCGGGTGATCTCACTGCCCTCCTCGAAGGGTGCTGCCTGCAGCTCCGCCACCTGGCGCCGCACCCGCCGGTCCACCAAGTCCAGATAGGCGGTGATCCGCCGGGCGCGGCAGTCCTCCTCATCTTCGCCGATGGGGTCGAAAGCCTCTCCCAGCCGGTCGCAGTGGTACTTTCGCACCTGCTCGATGAGCACGTCGTCCACGAGGGATATGACGGAGGAGATCCCGTAGCGGGCGACCTTCAGCGGGGTGTCGATGGTGAACCCCGTGCCCATGACGGGAATATGGAAGGTGTGCGGTTGAAGCGGCATGTCCGGCCTCGCATCTGTAGTACGGTTGGGGTTGTCAGCGCCCGGTTTCGGCCGGCCGGCATCGATGATCCTCGTCCCGGTCGGCGTGCGAAATCAGGCAATCTTGTAAACGTTATCACATTCAAGCCAAAACTCCCAGCCCGATGATCGACCCAGCCCGGATTTGATGAGAGGCCCTTTCGGTAGTATACTGATTGACAGTATAAACCGGTTGTCCCACTAACATACCGACAGGGAGGATCCATGAAGAAAACACAGGGTTTGATCGTCATCGGCGTGGCCGCACTGATAATGGCCATCGCAGCAGGGGCGCTGGCCGCCGCGGGCAACGCCACGGTGGAGGAAATGGTTTTCGCAACCGGGGTCGAATCCCGGATGCCGTTGGGGGTGGCCGAGGCATTCGACGCTTCCACCCCCCGCGTGGTGTGCTGGACCCGGATCGCAGCCGAATCGCCCCCGGTCACCGTGCGCCATGTGTGGAGCCGGGACGGGAAGAACCTCGTAGAAGTGCCCTTGACCGTGAACTACCCTTCGGGACGCTACTGGAGCATCAAGAACGTCACCCCGGGCGATTGGCGGGTGGACGTCGTGAATGAAAAGGGTGAGGTGCTGGAGTCAAAAGCCTTCGTCGTGAAACCCTAACCGGTTGTTGGAAGCGCTGCACGCTGCCTGCGGCAGCGGTTTGTCAGCAAGTAATTTCAGCTTTTGTGGGAGTGGCTTCCGGCCTTCGCAGCCAGGCTGCTTCGGCGGAGTAGGCTCCAGCCACGATGATCGCGGCAACCAGCCTTTGCCGCTGGCTACGGCGGTCAAAAGATGCCGCTCCCACCGAAAAAAGGCCTAACTTACCTGGAAGGCATGCCGCCGGGTGCCGTCCCGGATAATGCCGCCCACAGCTCCCGCACGGTGCGGACCTGCCGGCTCACCTCGGTGACCGGCTCGCCCGCCGCAAGCGGCAGTCCGCGCCCCATACGGATCGCCGCGCGCACGGCGATCCGGGCGGGATCGAGCCGGCGCCGGATGAGCACCTGGAGCAGAAAGAAGCCGAGGGCCAAGGCGATGCCGATCAACCAAAACGCGTGCACGAAAAAGCCGCCGCCAAGGTAATCCCCCCGGAAAAAGCTCACCACCGCCACCCACCCCACGTACCCGATCAGGCCGGCCGGGGGGCCGTTCAACAGGGCTTGCAGCCAGAACCCGCCCAGGCGCCGGGGGATTTCGGAGACCTCGGCCGCCACGGCCCGTGACCAAAGGGATGTCAACGGCCCGGAAATCGCCGCCACATAGGACCCGGCGGCTTCCACCCCGCGCACCGCGGGATCGAAACGGCCTCGCACGAGCATCTCCGAGGCATCCGGCCAGCGCCGGAGCAAGGCCAGACGGAAGCTGTCGAGCGCCGCATCCAACCGGCCGGGGTCGGCCATCCCCGACTCTGAACCCGGATCCGCCGGCGCCGGGCGAGAGCCCGCAGAGGGGGCCGGCCGGCGGGACAGGGGTCGGCTGAGGCGCAGGACAGAGGCGATCCCGCTGCCGACGCCGAGCAACCGCGCCCAGAGGGCGACCACCCACCCGACCGGCCCCACCCAGCGCTGGGCAAGCTGCTGGTAGACCGCCGCCCCCAGCCCCGGCGGCAGCCGGATGTCGCCGCCCTGCAGCGTCTCCAGGGCCGCCGCCGAGGCGTCGGCCCAGGCCTGGTCCAGACGGCGCTCCGCCTCCTCCAGGCCGTCGCGGTCGGCGGCGAGCTCGTGCCGGATCTCCTCGCGCACCACCGCATGCAGGCGGCCGGCGTTCTCGACCCGGCGGTCGACCGCAAACCCGCTTCTGCCCATCTCGCCGAACACGATCCGGGTGAGATCGGCGAACTGGTCGAACCCGTGGCGCGGCCCCGCCGCCGCATCCCAGGCCGGGTCGTGCAGGTGGCGGCGGGCGCTGACGCACAGCGCGCGGTCGACGGCCCCGCCCCAGACGGAGTGAAGGTAATCGCGAAAGTCCGGCCGGATTCTCTCGCGCAGTTCGGTTTCCTCCAGCCGGTCGCACTTGTTGAGCACCACCACCAGGGACTCGCCGTCGAAGCGCCCGACGATCGGGCTCATAATGTCCGCATGGTCCCGGCGCTTGGGGTTCTCGGCGTCGAACACGCAGATCAACACATCCGAATGGGCCACGACGCGCTCCAGCATCGGCAGGTGGCGCCGGTTCGCCGTGCTGTCGGTGTCCGGCGTGTCGATCAGGCACACCCCGTGCGGCAGCCGCCCGTCCTCGATCGTCTGAAGATCGAGCGCATCGGCGCCGAGCTCCCGGCCGAGTTCCACGGCATCCTCGCCGCCGCGGCCCAGGACCACCACCTTCCGGGTCGTCGGTCGATCGTGCCCGGCCGGGGAGATCGCCGCGCCCCCCGCGAGGGCGTTGACCAGAGTCGATTTGCCGGAGCCGGAAGGACCGATGACCGTCACCACCAGGCTGCGGTCGAGCCGGCGGGCGATGCGATCGATCATCGCCAGGGCCTCCCCGCACTGCCGGCTCAGCCCGGCGGCGGGCAGCCACAAGGGAAGGGCCTCCAGCCCGGCCTTGAATCGTTCAAGCTCGGCCTTGAGGCCTTCCATCCGGCCCAAGGCTTTCAAGGCGGCCGTCTGCCGTTCCAGCGTTCTCATCGGCTCCTCGCGGCGGCGGCGCGAGCGAGCGCCTGAGACAGGGATTCGGAAAGGCGGCCGGCGGCGGCCGCAGCCTGCTCGGCCGCGCGCAGAATATCCCCGGAGAGCGCCTCCTCGAAGAGCGTCTGCACGGCGGCGGACTTCCCCTGGAGCCAGGTCCGGGCCAACGGGCCGAGCATCGCCTGGAGCTGTCTGCGGTCGGCCTTCTTCATGCCGCGGGTGACGGGGATGGCCACCAGCGCGTAGAGATCCTTCATGCCGAAAAGCCCGGCCAGCTTGACCTTGATCGTGGCCCCGCCCACCGGGTCGCCGGTGGACAGAACGTAGGTCACGGCCACCGTGGCGGGCAGAACGTTCAGGGCCGCCCAGAAGGTCTGGCTGATCTTGGCCCAGGTCCCCATCCGGCGGCGGAAGTGGTCGGCCAGCCGGCGCAGCTCCTCGTCCATATCGCGGCCGATCCGGCCGATCTCCTCCCGGCGGCTCAGGATGTGCTGCAGCACTGCGTCGAAGTCCCTCTGCCGCAGCTGCGCCTGGGCCGGGAGAACGGCCGGGTGCGCCGCCACCGACACCGCCGTACCCGCAAGGCCGAGCCGCTCCGGAAGGGCCGCGGAGGGCCCATCGACCGCCATCGCCGGGGCCGCCGCCGGCAGAACGAGGTGCGGGCTCAGCAGGTAGTGATTCAGTGCGGTCGCGGCCGCCACGAGGTTCTCCTCGAGCTTGCGGGCGAACTGATCCTCCCGGGCTGGGGCGGGGGGCTCGCCGGAGAGCTTTCCCCGGGCCCAGCCGGCGGCCCCCAGCACGGCCCGCACGGGCAGCTCGATGAGGCTCCCCGTGCGCCGCATGAGTCTCACCGCCGGCGGGTCGGTGTCGGCCCAGATCTTGGCAAAGCGCCGCACCACCCGGTCCATCGGGAAAAAACTCAGCGCCTCCTGGAGGCAGAGGGCCTGGGCCGCCCGCAGCCCTCCGACATACCGCTCGAGCGCCTCCCGCGAGGCACGGGCGCGGCCGACAAGGTCCTCGGCCCTCCCCAGCACATCCGCCACGACACTCGCGTGCAGATCGAGCCTGAGCGTTGCCAGGTCGAGGCTCTCCAGGACCTCGGGCAGGGGCCGCTCGCCGTCCCGCGCCGGACGCAGCGCCATGAAGGCCTCGCCGGCGGCGACCCGGTTGTCCTCATCGGCGCGGTAGATCCCCAGGACGCTTTCATCGGCTTCGGCGCCGTAGATGTGGCCCGCGACGGTCATTGCGTGCGCGACCACCTCCGCGGCGGTAAAGCCGGGGTAGACGCGGTAGACCAGGAAGCACTTGCGCCGGCCGATGCCGGTCAGCATCTCGGCGATGAAATCGGTGTTGTCGCGGTTGTTGTAATTGGAGTTGGTGAAGACATAGATTAGGATGTCCGCCGCTTCGAGGGCCCCGCGGGCGCTCTCCCGGTTGGCGTACCGGCCACCGGCTCCCGTGTCGAAATCGGGTGTGTCCAGGAGCACGACGCGCCCCGCGGCGGGAACGAAGAGCGGCCCGCCCGGGGCGAGAAGCTCCTCGGGGCGCTCGAGGGCCGCCGCCGGCACCCCGAACGGGTCGAGCAGGGCGGCCACCAGATCCGCGCGGCCGGCCAAAGACGCGGGGAGGGCGAAGAGCACGCGGCGGTTCATCCCCGCCCGGCCGCCGGTGGGCGAGCGGTGGGCGCCGATCAGGGCGTTGAAGAGGGTGGACTTGCCCGAGGAGCCGCCGCCGCAGACGGCCGCCACCAGCGGGAACTTCGGGTCGAAGCGGGCGAGGAGACGGGTGTCGATGGCCTTGGCCCAGGACCCGATCTCCCCGACGGCATCAAGCTGGAGGAGCTCGGCTAGCCGCGGCAGCTCCTCCCGGATTCGCTTCAGACTGTCGTGAAACTCACTCTGCACCCACGCTCCCCCGTTCAGCACGACGGGGCGGCACAGCCCCCATCCCAACGCTCATCGCCGCCGCACCATAGCATATCGGCGATACCCCGGCAAACCTCGCCCGGGAGGTTGCCGTCGCGGCCGCATCTGTGCTACGGAGAGGTCGACACCCCTGCAAGAAACCCGCGCCCCAAGAGGAGTCGACCATGAAGACCGTCGCCTTCACGCTAGACCTCTATCTGGCCTGCGCTCTATCGGCGCCGGCGGCGGATGCCTACGACATCGTCACCTGGCTCTCCGCGCGACTGGCGCCCCAGGACGCGCCCGCCCTCCCGTCCACCGCCGACACCTTCCGAGTGGAGACCGTGGCCGAAGGACTCGAAAGCCCCTGGGCCGTGGTGCCGGCCCCGGACGGCCGGCTTTTCATCACCGAGCGGCCGGGGCGGTTACGAGTGGTGGCGAACGGGGCGCTCAGGCCCACGCCGGTGCCGGGCGTCCCCCCGGTCGCTTACCGCGGTCAGGGCGGACTCCTGGACATGACCCTGCATCCGGACTACGTGATGAACCGGCAGATCTACCTCGCCTTCACCGTGGAGACGGAGCGGGGCATAATGACACGGGTGGCCCGTTTCGAGGAGACCCCGGAGGGGTTGAAGCTGCTGCAGGTGGTTTTCCCCGGTTTCCCCGGCAGCGACAAGCCCAAACACTTCGGCTGCCGCATCCGCTTCGGCGCCGACCGCAAGCTCTATCTGACCCTCGGCGAGCGCGGCGAGGGGCGCCGCGCCCAGGACCTCATGGATTTAAACGGCAAGACCCTGCGCCTGAACGAGGACGGCACGGTGCCCGCCGACAACCCGTTCGCAGGCCGCACCGATGCCCGGCCCGAGATATTTTCCTACGGCAACCGCAACTCCCAGGGCATGGCCGTCCAGCCGGGGACCGGGTGGATCTTCCAGACCGAGCACGGCCCTTCCTGGAACGACGCCCCCGGGGGCGGGGACGAGATCAACCTCATCGTCGCCGGCGGCAACTACGGCTGGCCCCTGGTCCACCACCGCGCCACCCGCGAAGGCACCCTCCCGCCCCTGGCAGAGTACACCCCGGCCATTGCCCCGACCGGGTGCACGTTTTATAACGGAGACCGCTTGCCGGCCTGGGCCGGGGACTTCTTCTTCACCAACCTGGTCGGGAAAAAGCTCGTGCGCCTCAGGTTCGACGGGCCCCGGGTGGTGGGGCAGGAATTTCTCCTGGAAAACGCCTACGGCCGGCTGCGGGACGTGGCCCAGGGGGCCGACGGGCTGCTTTACGTGATCACCTCCGACACCGATGCCTATGGGGCCGGCCGCCCCGGCGGGGACCGGCTGCTGCGGCTCGTGCCGCGCCCATGAGGAGCTCCCGTGGACTTCACCCCTCTGTTTAAGCCGACCTCCCTAGCCGTGGTCGGGGTGTCGCTTGCGAACGACCGGCACCCAGCGAACGTCATCTACAACAAGATCCACCTGCGCTACCCGGTCACGGCCTTTGCGGTGAACCCACGCGGCGGGGTCTTCAAGCGCGAGAGGGTCTTTCGCAGCCTGGCGGAGATCCCCGGCCCGGTCGACCTGGCCGTGATCGCCGTCCGCGCCGAACTCGTCCCGGAGACCATCGCGGAGTGCATCCGCTGCGGGGTGGGCGGGGCCGTCATCGTTTCCGGCGGGTTCGCCGAAGTCGGCCGCGCGGACCTGCAGGAGCAGATCACCGCCATGGCGCGCGCGGCGGACTTCCCCTTCATCGGTCCCAACTGCCTGGGCATCTACGCGCCGGGGCTCTTCGACACCTTTTTTCTGCCGGGCGAGCGCCTGGTCCGGCCCAACCCCGGCAGCGTCGGGTTTGTGAGCCAGAGCGGGGGCGTGCTGGTAGACCAGATGGTGAAATTCACCGAGCAGGGCCTGGGCCTGTCGCTCGCCGTCAGCATCGGCAACAAGGCCCTGATCCGCGAGACCGATCTGCTGCGCCACCTCGCCCAGGACCCGCAGACTCGGGTGATCGCCTTCTATATCGAGGGCTTCGGCCGCAACGAGGGGCGGGCTTTCGTGGAGCTGGCCGCCGCGACTCCCAAGCCGGTGGTCGTCCTCAAGGCCGGCAAGACCGAGGAGGGCGGCCGCGCGGTCAGCAGCCACACGGCGTCACTGGCCGGCGACTACCGGGTCTTTTCCGACGTCCTCGCCCAGCACGGGATCGCCGAGGCCAGGAGCGAGTTCGAGCTGACCTGCTTCTGCGAGGCCCTCAGCCACTACCCGCGCGGCATCGAGGGCAACGTCGGCGTCATCACGGTGAGCGGCGGCCACGGCGCCCTTGTCTCGGACATCTGCAGCGACCTGGGCCTGCGCCTGCCGCGGCTTTCGGCCGCGGTCCAGGAAGAGATGCGCTCCGGCCTTTCGGCCAGCATCCGCGACATCGCCTCGCTGGAAAACCCGGTCGACCTCACGGGCAGCTCCTCCGACGAGGACTTCGAGGCCGCCGTCGGGGCCTTGGGTCGGGCGCCGGAGGTGGATTGCCTGCTGCTCTTGCTCCTGCCTTACTCCCCCGGGATCAGCTCCGATCTCGGCGCCCGGCTGAGCTATGTGCATCAGCAGACCGGCAAGCCGTTGGTCGCCTATGTGCCCCACGTCGAGAAATACCGGATCCTGATCGAGGGCTTCGAGTTGAACAACGTGCCGGTGGCCTCCTCGATCGACGGGGCGGCCTTCATGGTGGAAGCCATGCGGAGGTGCAGGCCATGCTCGCTGCCGAATCCCTGAACATCATCGCCGCCGCCCGCGCGGACGGCTGGGTGCTGGAGCCCGAGGCGTTGCGCCTGTTGGCTGCGGCCGGGGTGCCGGTGCCGCGGTTTGCCTGGGCTAAAACCCCCGCCGAGGCGGCAGCCGCCGCCGGGCGCATCGGCTACCCCGTGGTGGCCAAAGTGGTCTCGGTGCAGATCGTGCACAAATCCGAGGTCCGGGGGGTCGCACCCGGGATCGCCGATGCCAACCAACTGGCCGGCGTCTGCGAACGCTTCGGCCGCCTGCCGGGCTTCGCCGGAATCCTTGTCGCCGAGATGCTCGCCGGGCACGAACTCATCATCGGCGCCAAGCTCGACTACCAGTTCGGTCCGGTGATCCTATTGGGGATCGGCGGCACCGCGGTCGAGGTCTACAAGGACACGGTTACGCGCATGGCCCCGCTCACGGCCCGCGACGTACCGGCGATGCTCGGTTGCCTGCGCGGCAGCCGGTTGCTGACCGGTCACCGCGGGAGCGAGGCCGTCAACGTCGTCAAGCTGACCGAGCTCGTGCTCGCTTTCTCCGCCCTCGCCATGGACCTCGGCGAGCGGATCGATTCCATCGACCTGAACCCGGTCTTCTGCTCCTCGGAGCGGTGCGTCGTCGCCGACGCCCGCATCCTGCTGCCCCCCCGGTCCTGAAAATGCCGCGGAAGCCGTCTTCGAGCCCGGCCGCCTCCCTCTGGCCCTATCTCATTCTGAGTCTCGCCCCCCTGTGCTGGGCCGGAAACATCGTACTGGCCCGCGGGGTCGCCGACCTCATCCCGCCGGTGGCCTTTGCCTTCTGGCGCTGGAGCCTCGCCTTCGTGCTGATACTGCCCTTCACCCTGCGCGAGCTTGCCGCGGACCGCCGCGCGATCGCCCGCGGCTGGAAGATGCTCCTCATCCTCGCCCTCCTGGGAATCTCGGCCTTCAATACCCTGCTCTACACCGCGGTCCACACCACCACCGCCATCAACGGCTCCCTGATCCAGTCCACCATGCCGGCGGTGATTGTGCTCTTAAGCTTCGTGCTCTACCGGGAAAGGGTCGCGGCGCGCCAGATGGCCGGGGTGGTGCTCTGCATCCTGGGCGCGGTTCTGATCGTTTTGCGGGGCGAGCTGAAAACCCTTCTCGCCATGTCCATCGCGCCGGGCGACCTGCTCATGATCATCGCCGTCTCAGCCTACGGGCTCTACTCCGCCCTGCTGCGCCGGCGGCCGCCCATCCACCCTCTGAGTCTGCTGGCGACCACCTTTTTCCTGGGAGCGGCCGGCCTGCTGCCGCTCTATCTGGTTGAGCTTGCAACGATCGGCCCCTTCCCCCTCTCACGCGGCATCGTGCTGAGCATCCTCTACGTCGCACTTTTTCCCTCCATCGTCGCCTATTTCTGCTGGAACAAGGGGGTGGACCTCCTCGGCCCCAACCGTGCCGGGCTCTTCATCAACCTGATTCCGGCCTTCGCTTCCCTGCTCTCGGTCTTTCTGCTCGGTGAGTCGATCGAGCCCTTTCACCTCGGCGGCATGGGGCTCATCCTGGGCGGGATGATACTGTTCTACTACCGTTGACACGCGGTGCCTTTTATGTGTATCACCATGGTCAAAATTGGAACGACACCCCGGTGCAGGCCGGTCGGATACGAGCCAATTTTTGACGACTTCGTAAAAACCCCAATATCTGCGTTGCGCTTCATCCCGTGGTCGCTGCGGCGTACTATAAGCACGTCTCGCGACACGGAATTCGTGCGCCTTGATCTTGGGCTTTTTACAAAGTTGTCTGCGTCAGGGACTTTTTACGAGTCCATCAATTTTTTACTTGCTTTAAAGACCGGAATTTGATTTTTTTTCCAGACCAGGCTATTTTGCCGTTCTACGCAGGGATTGGCGATTCGGCCGACGCAACCAATAAGGAGAGCGCAGATGAAGAAGGCAATCGTAGTCTTATTGGTTTTTCTGCTGGCCGCACCGGCACTCGCCGCCGACTGGTCCTTTTACGGCAGCCAGCGCATGTCCACCTTTTATGTGCACGAAGACTTCGGCGACACCCCGGTCAACGGCCAGGACGACGATTGGGGGCTGGATTGGAATTTTCAGGGCAACTCCCGGCTGGGCGCCAAGGTCAGGGCGGAAAAGGTCAGCGGTCATATCGAGCTGGCCCTGAGTGCCACGAACGGGGGGGACGGCGGGGACGGCGGCGTCAACACCCGGCTGGCCTACGGCGTGTGGCAGTTTGCGGACCATGGCGCCCTCAAGGTCGGCAAGGACTTCTCCCCGGTCACTCAAGCGATCTCCAACCAGGTGTTCAACAATGACGATAACATGGAGGGCAGCGGCGTCTTCCACGGTCGGCGCCCGGCCGGTCTGACCCTGATCATGGGAGGCTTCGAGCTTGCTTTGCTGACCAATGCGCTCAGAGACAACTCCTCCGGCGCCGCCGACATCACCCCTGCCGGCTCCGACCTGGACTGGAACATCCCCAAGATCGAAGCGCGCTATTCCATGAAGCTCGACACGGTGGAGCTGATCCCCTTCGGTGGGTTCCAGTATTTCAGGGTGGCCGACGACACCAGCAGCTTGCAGGATGACCTTGACATCTATTCCTACGTGCTCGGCCTCACCGGCAAGATGAATATAGGCGCATTCTCACTGGCGGCCGTAGGGGCCTACGGCCAGAACTGGGGCAACGCCAACTGGAAAAACGGCTTGAGTGCCGCCTCGTCCAGCTCGGCCTCTCTGAAAAGCGGCGACGACGACGTCAACGACGCCACGAGCTATATGCTGGGGCTCATCCTCGGGTGGTCGGCCACCACCAACCTGAAGTTTGAAGCCGGCGCCGGCTACCGCAACGATGACCCCGACAGCCCCGGCTCCAGCGAGGACGACTTCTGGCAGGGCTATCTGCAGGCGGCGCTGACCCTGGCCCCGGGTGTCTTTATCGTGCCGGAAGTGGGCTACCAGGATTTCATGGACGATGCCAGCGGCGACGACGAGGGCTATCAGTGGTACGCCGGCGCCAAGTGGCAGATCAATTTCTGATTGCCGCCCGCTGTGGAGAACATTGGGGCGAACGCCCTGGTGTTCTCCCATTTTGATGACTCCTTAAAAAACCCGACTTCTGTCCTGTCCTGCCGCTCCCGGGCCGGCTTCGTACAGGCCCGGCCTCGCATGTCGCGAGCGCACCGTCGGCCGATGGCCCCTGCACGCCGTCGGTTCAAATCTTATCGGACAGGAACAAAGAAATCCGCATCTTATTATGAACCGCGCCATGAGAAAACCTCGCTTACATGCAAACCGGCGCGCCGGCCTGACGGCCATGGGGCGGGCCTTGCTTTTTGGCGCCATCACGATCATGGCGGCCCTGCCGGCAGGCGGCCAGTCCTCTGCCGAGCCCGCAGCGGACAACGCCTCGGCCGCACCCGTTATTTCCCTTTCAAAGGACATGGACGATGTCCTTTTCAAGGAGATCTCCCAGGTTGCCGACGATCTCAAAATGCAGTTCCAGATTCTCTTGAAGTGGACCCCCCTGGAGTGGGACCTCGACACCATCGAGTTCATGTACAAGTGGGCACTGGCGCTCCCGCTGCGGCTGCCGGAGCTGATCGCCGAGGCCCGGGCGCAAAGCCGCGCGCTCGGGATCGCCGGGTCGCTGGTCATGCTGGTCTTCATCGCGGCAGTGCTCTACAGCCTGATCGGGACCAGCCGGGTCATGCGGCGCGTCGAGGCCGCCCTGGGGCCGGAGCATCCCCGGATCCCCGAAGGGCTCTACCCTTACTTTCTTGCAGCGGTACGGGTGGTGGTGGCCGCGGCGATCCCGCTCGTCCTCCTCGCCATCTACTCGCTGATCACATCCGCCATCATCTACCAGGCCGCCCGGTTCAAATTGACGGGACGGCTGCTCTGGTTGTGGGCGGGTTACGCCCTCGTGCGCGGCCTGCTGCGGGAATTCTTGACCGGCGACCTTTTCACGGCCGCGGCCGCCCACGGAAAACGCATTTTCTGGACCGCCCGCATCATCCTGCTGTACCTCGTCATCGGGATTGCGCTCGTCTGGGGCGCCGAGGCTTTTCAATTCCGCCAGGATGTGCTGGCCTTCCTGCGGTTCGTGCTCTACGTCCTTTCGGTCTTCGTCTTCCTGGCCCTGATGCTCCAGAAAAAGGGCCTCCTGTCGCTGCTGCCGGACTTACCCTACCCCGGTTACCGCAGCTTCCTTCGGCTCCTGAACCGCTTTTTCTACCCGCTGATCGGCCTCTCCTTTGTGCTGGCGCTCCTGTGGTGTTTCGGTTTCCGCGAGGCGGGCCGGATGCTGCTGACCAAAATCTGGTTCACCGTGGCCGCCCTGGTGGCGCTTACCCTCACCTACCACGGCCTGCGCCGCGGGCTGCAGCGCTGGTCCGAAACCATCCCGGTGAACGACGAGCGGGCCCAGGCGGTGGTGGCCTCCGTGCGCTCGTTTCTAGTTTACGCCGTGGGGGTGGCCACCGCGGCCCTGGTGTTGAACCTGCTCGGCCTGCTGGAACCGGTGGAGCGGATCCTCTCCTTTCCGATCGTGAACATCGGCGGGGTCCTGATCTCCTTCTGGATCCTGATCCGGGCGCTGCTGATCATCGTCTTCTTCATCCTCGGGTCGCGCCTGATCCAGGGGTTTCTGGACTACAAGGCCTACCCGGCCATGGGGGTCAACCCGGGAACCGGCTTTGCCGTCAACACCATTATCCGCTACAGTTTCTTCGCCGTCGGCGTGCTGATCGCGCTCGACACGGTGGGGGTGGACCTGCGGCTGATCCTGGTCTTCGCCGGAGCCATCGGCATCGGTATCGGCCTTGGGCTGCAGAACATGGCGGCCAGCATGATTTCAGGGTTCACCATCATTTTCGGCGGCAAGGTCCGGAAGGAGGACTGGATCGAGGTCGAAGGCAACCTGGGCGAGGTGGTGGACATCAGCGTGCTCTCTACGCGCATCCGCACCCGCCTGAACGTGGAGTACCTGGTGCCCAACTCGGCCCTTGTGTCCAACACCATCGTCAACTATTCGCTCTCATCGCCGATGTTCTGGTCCGGACTGAACGTGGGCGTCTCCTACGGCTCGGATCCCCGGGAGGTGGAGCGGATCCTGCTGGAAGTGGCCGGCCGTGAGCCGATGGTCTCCCGGGATCTGCCCCCGCGGGTGCTCTTCACCGAATTTGCCGACAGCTCCCTCAATTTCAGACTGCTGTTCCGAATGGACGTTCGCCGCTATGGGGAAGGGGTCGTCAAAAGCGCTCTTTATTTTGCGACCTTCGAGGAGTTCAAGAAGGCGGGGATCGAGATCCCCTTCCCGCAGCGCGACATCCACATCCGCACCCCTGCGGGAAACGAAACCGTCCCTCAGTAACCCGCTGAGGAGAACGGCGCCTGACCGCGATCCCGGCGGCCAACGCCACCATCACCCGCCGAGGTACGCGGTCGGGTGCATGGGCTGGTTGGAACGGATGTTCCTGGACAGAAAACGTACAACCATCTGAATTAATTGTGTAAGAGGTGAATTTAGGCTATTTACGGTAGACACCAAATACTTCATATTTTAGTTGACATCGCATGATTTATATT
>JBFYWX010000480.1:0-3477 GCA_041310825.1 Desulfobacteraceae bacterium
GACCGCGGAGCGTTTCATGCCGGCCGAGGGGTTTTTGACCTCCGCCCTGTTTTACCTGCTCATCTATTATGCACTCAAGGGGCTGACCCACTGGTCGCAGAAGCGGCTGATTTATATGCAAACGTGAAAGGAAGGGTTCAAGGATTCAAGGGGCCGAGGGGTCAAGTGAAAAAAAACGTCGAAAGCACTTGGGGTCTTTACCCTCGAACCCTTGACCCCTCGAACCCTCGGACCCTTTTCTTCATATGTGGCTATTCTACATAGAACAGCTCGTTCACAGCCTGCCTTTTTTCTTCAAGGGCTTGTGGATGACCATTGCCGTGTCGGGCCTGAGTTTGCTGGCCGGGACACTCATCGGCTTTTTCTGGGGCATCATCCGGGCTTCCCGGGGCCGGGTGCTCAAGCACGTGATCGGGGCCTGGGTGGACATGGTACGCGGCACCCCTTTCCTCGTGCAGGTTTTCATCATCTTTTTCATTCTCCCGGAGTTCGGGATTCACCTGGAAGCCTTTCCGGCCGCGGTCATCGCCCTCAGCAACCTCGCCGCCTGCTTCATCTGCGAGATCGTCGCCGCCGGCATCGAGTCGGTGCCCCCGGGGCAGAAGGAGGCCGCCACCTCGACCGGCCTGAGCGGGCTGCAGCAGCTGCGCTACGTGATCCTGCCCCAGGCCATGCGGGTGATTTTGCCGCCCCTGGTGGGCCAGTACGTGCTCCTGATCAAGGACTCCTCGGTGGTCTCGGCCATTGGTGTTGTGGACGTGACCCGCGTGGGCTGGCTCACGGTCCAGCGCGTGCCCCAGGGGCTGCTGGTGTTCGGCCTGGTCGCGATTCTCTATTTCGTGATCTGCTACCCTCTCATCCGTCTTTCGAACCGCCTGGAAAAAAAGATGTCGGCGGGCTACACCCGGACATGAAAGCAGCGCAGAGATGATCGAGTTCAAGAATGTTCACAAGTGGTTCGGGGAGCTGCACGTCTTGAACGGAATCAACCTCAAGGTTGAGCCGGCCGAGGTGCTGGTGGTCTGCGGGCCGAGCGGCTCGGGCAAGAGCACGCTCATCCGCTGCATCAACCGCCTGGAGCCGATCCAGAAGGGCGAGCTCATCGTGGACGGCATGCAGGTGCACGAGTCGAAAACCAACATGACCCGCCTGCGGGCCGAGATCGGCTTCGTCTTCCAGCAGTTCAACCTCTACCCCCACATGACGGCCCTTCAAAACGTCACCCTGGCCCCCACCAAGGTGCGCCGGGTCCCCCGCAGGGAGGCGGAGGACCAGGGGCGATATTTTTTGGAAAAAGTGGGCCTGGGGGACAAGCTGAATCAATACCCCGCCCAGCTCTCGGGCGGACAGCAGCAGCGGGTGGCGATCGCCCGGGGGCTGTGCATGAAACCCAAGATCATGCTCTTCGACGAGCCCACCTCGGCCCTCGACCCGGAGATGATCAACGAGGTGCTGGAGGTCATGCGCGCCCTGGCGCGCGAGGGGATGACCATGATCGTCGTGACCCACGAAATGGGCTTTGCGCGCGAGGTCGCGCACCGCGTCGCTTTCATGGACTTCGGCGAGTTGATGGAAATCGCCCCGCCGGAGGAGTTCTTCGCCCACCCCAAAAGCGAGCGCACCCGGCTCTTCCTGAGCAAGATCCTCACCCACTGATGGCTGCTGCCATAAACAACCTCGATGCCTCTGCGATCGCAGTTCTCTTCGAAAACGACGATCTGATCGCCCTCGAAAAGCCCGAGGGGCTCGCCGCCATCCCCGAGCGCAACCCGCAGAACAACTCCCTGCTGAAGCTCCTCTGCGAGCGGCGGGGTCGCAAATTCTGGGTCGTCCACCGCCTGGACAAGCAGGTGAGCGGAGTGATCCTCTTTGCCAAGAATGCCGAGGCCCACCGCACCCTCAACCGGTTGTTCGAGCAGCGGCAGGTCTTCAAAACTTACCTGGCGCTGGTGCATGGGGGAATCGAGGGGGAAGGGGGGGTGATCACGGCCCCGCTCCGGCGCTTCGGATCGGGCCGCATGGGGGAGGACGCGGCCGGCGGAAAGGCCTGCCGCACCGATTATACCGTGACCGCGCGGCTTCCCGCTTACACCCTGGTGCGGGTCGAGCCGCTCACCGGCCGCAAGCACCAGATCCGCGCCCACTTGTGCGGCATCGGCCACCCCATCGTGGGCGACCCTCTTTACGGCGATAAAACCGTGCAGAAGCGCTTTCCGCGCTTGATGCTGCATGCGGTGAGGCTGGAGTTGCGCTTGCCCTCCGGGGAGGCGGTGTGCATCGCATCGAGGCTGCCCCCGACCTACCTCGCCGCACTGCAGGCATTGGGAATGCCTCTGGACCCGTCGGCCTCGGCGGACCCGGCGGCGGCCGGGTGAATGGGGGGGAGCCGCTCCACCGCGCCTCGCCGGTTGAGTCCTCCCGCCCGCCGGGCAGGCAACCCCGTCATCACCCCTGGTAAAGCCCGTCCACGATATCGCTCACGCCGGACTCTATGCCGGCCGATCGGAGAGTCTCGACGGCATCAAGTACCCCGGGGGCACCATCGACCATGATCTCGGCATGGTCGGGGCTCACGGCAACAAAGAAGCGCTCCTTGAGAACGCGAACGGCAGCCTCGCAGTCGCTGACCCACAGCCCAAGAACGGAAAAGTCGGACATGTAGCGCAGTGGGAGATCGAAGGGAATGGACTCGATCTCGTCCCTGTCGTGAATTTCAGGTTTCTGGGGCACGATCGGCAGCCGCAGCATGGCGATTCCCTCAACACAAAATGAGCAGGGCCATTTTACTTGATGGTGGTTGCTTGAGACGCGGCTGTCAAGAGCGGGGCGCATCGTCGCCGGGGGCCTGCCTTTGCAAAACAAACCGCTCATGGGATTATCAAGACCTCGCGGCCGACCGCGATCCCTATCCGCCCCATCGAATCATGCGAAGAGGTATGCCGGATCGTCCTCCCCGAGGGAAAGAGCGTCTCGAGCGGCCGACGGTCGCGGTCGTAACGGTACGGGTAGCTGCCGCTCAAGGGATCCTGGCAGGGCCGATGGATCAGCGGGTCGGACCTCGGCACTGGCTAGTAACGAAACGGACTGACCAGGACATGGCAGGCGAAAGAAGTGTCACCCGATTGTTGCCGGAAAAGCGATCATAATTATCGATGTTTCACACTCAATCGCTTCGCCAGCGTCCGGAGCGATATCTCCGCCTCCCTTACTGCCACTACGACCAGCAGGCTAAGGATTTTATTGTTTTTTTGTTTTTTTGTTTTTCTGATTAGATGGAGAAAGATCACTAAATGGAAGAGGCTTGTCAAAAATTACCGGTTTCCATTCTGAAATCTTTTTCCCATAAATGGTCTTTATAACGGATGTTCCTGGACAGAAAACGTACAACCATCTGAATTAATTGTGTAAGAGGTGAATTTAGGCTATTTACGGTAGACACCAAATACTTCATATTTTAGTTGACATCGCATGATTTCT
>JBFYWX010000496.1:0-13804 GCA_041310825.1 Desulfobacteraceae bacterium
CAACGCTTGCTGCGGCAGGCTCGGACCCCGTCGGGTTCATCGCCGGGCTTCCCAAACCGGCAATCATCGATGAGGTCCAAAGGGTCCCGGATCTCTTCCTCGCAATCAAGGAAGATGTCGACGCCCAGCGTTCACCAGGGCGTTATCTTTTGACCGGTTCGGCCAACGCGATGGTGATGCCCCGTGTGGCCGACTCCCTGGCGGGCAGAATGGCCGTTCTCACACTTTGGCCACTTTCGCAGGGGGAGATGGACGGGGTCGAGGAAAATTTCATTGATGCGGCGTTCCAATCCCCTCCGAACGCCCTGCGCTTTAAACCATTGGAACTCCCTGCGCTCTGGGGCCGCCTGGGGGCCGGCGGGTTTCCTGAACCTGTGGCGCGAACCTCGGCGAAGCGCAGGGCGGCGTGGTTCGATTCCTACCTCATCGGCATGGTCGAACGAGACCTTCGGGACTTGAGCCAGATCCGGGACATCACCCTCGTGCCCAAGCTTTTGAGACTGCTGGCCGCCCGGGCTGCAACCCTTTTCAATCAATCGGAAATTTCAAGAAGCGCGGCGATCGCCAATTCCACGCTCGGCCGCTACCTGTCGATGTTGGAAGCGACGTTTCTGATTCATCTGTTGCCGGCATGGTCGGCCAATCTGGGGAAGCGGCTGACGCGCTCGCCGAAGCTTTTCGTGGGCGACACGGGTTTGGCATGCCACCTCCTGGGTGTCGATTCCGTTCGGTTGTCAAACGATCCCGACCTTGCCGGAAGGCTGTTCGAAAATTTTGTGGTTTCGGAAATCCTAAAGCAGGCATCATGGGCCGAGCGGCAAGTGACCGGCTGCCATTTTCGCTCGGCATCGGGCCGCGAAGTGGATCTGGTGCTCGAAGACCGGGCGGGCGCCATGGTCGGAATCGAGATCAAGCTTACCGCCTCGCCGTCAGCAGGCAGCTTCGCAGGCCTGAAAGCCCTGCAGGAATTGGCAGGCGAGCGCTTCCGGGCCGGTATCCTTCTCTACACGGGAAAGAAGATGGTACCCTTCGGTGAAAAACTGGCGGCCATACCGCTTTCAACCATCTGGACCCGCCAATAATCGTTTTTTGCCTCAAGCGCGGCGCCCTTGCGCCGCGCGCTCCTCAAGGGCCGCCAGTCCCGCCCCGGCGGGACTCCTCCCACCTCAAGCGCGATAGTCCCGCCCCGGCGGGACTCCTTCCCTTTCTTCTTGACTCACAAATGTAAATAGTTTATTTACTTTTACATGTATAAACGAATCTTATCTTTGCCATTGAGCAGCCACGAAACCTGCTTTCTCTGGGGGCCGCGGCAGACGGGCAAGAGCACTTTACTGAAGCAGCTCTTTCCCGGTGCCAAGGTCTACGATTTGCTCCTCTCGGCTGAATACCAGCGCCTCCTGCGCAACCCGGGAATTCTGCGGGAGGAATGCCTGGCTGACGAAAACCTGCGCCACCCGGGGGCAGCTCCCGTTATCATCGACGAGGTGCAAAAAATTCCTGCCCTCTTGGACGAGGTCCACTGGCTGATCGAAAACGGCGGGATCCGATTTGTCCTGTGCGGTTCCAGTGCGCGCAAAGTAAAACGCGGACAGGCGAATCTGCTGGGGGGGCGTGCCGTGCGCTACGAACTGCACCCGCTCGTGTACCCGGAGGTCGACGGATTTTCGCTGGAGACGGCCCTGAATCGGGGCCTGCTCCCGCGGCATTACCAGAGCCCGCACGCCCATCGCCTGGTGGAATCCTATGTGGGGGATTATCTTCGAGAGGAGATTGCCGCCGAGGCCCTGACCCGCAACATCCCCGCATTCGGAAGGTTTCTCGAGGTCGCCGGGTTGGCCAACGGCGAGCTGGTCAATTATGCCAACATGGCATCCGAGTGCGGCGTCAGCGCGCCCACTGTGAAGGAATATTTTCAAATTCTCGAAGATACCCTGGTGGGCCGAATGCTGCCGGCCTATCGCGAGCGGGCCAAAAGGCGGGTCATCGCCGCGCCGAAATTTTTTTTCTTCGACCTTGGAATCGTGGCCCACCTGACCCGCCGGGGTAAGGTGCTGCCCGGTAGCGAGCTTTTCGGCAGGGCATTCGAGCATTTCGTCTGGATGGAGCTCTCCGCCTATTCGCACTACTCGGAGAAAAACTTTCCGATTTCCTATTGGCGGACCGCATCGGGCGCAGAGGTGGACTTTATCTTAGGAACTCACGAAGCAGCCATCGAGGTCAAGTCGAGCCAGATGGTGACCGACCGGCACCTCACTGGCCTGCGCGCTTTCCGGGACGATTATCGTACACGGCAGCCGATCGTCGTATCGCTCGACCCCAAACCCCGTAAAACCATGGACGGCATCGCCATCCTGCCATGGGATGAATTCTTAAGGCGCCTCTGGAACGGCAGCATCATCTGACCTGCGCTTAAATACTTCTTTAAAAATACTTCCTTTCCCGGGCTCCGAAAATCCCTCTTTTCGCCTCGAGCGCGGCGTCCTTGCGCCGCGCGCTCCTCAAACCTAAAGGCGCGATAGTCCCGCCCCGGCGGGACTCCTTTCCTCCTCCTCCTCCTCTCTTAGCTTTTGGGCAGCCGCGAAGTCTGTTTTCTTTATTAAACCGCTTTAGACCTGAAAGAATTTTAATGGCTCCCGCGGCTTCCCCCCCCCTTCCGTCCGCATGGCGCCAAATCCACAACTATCTCGAAAAATAACATAAAAAAATTTTGGAGCCTGTTCAAGCACTTGGCATTGAAATTGCTTCAAGGAATGGTGGGAAGGGTTTCAGGCACAGGCGGCGGGCAAGGCCGCACCCTTCGCAACCCAGGATGACCAAGGAGAACGACATGAACACCGGGTCCCAACCGCAGGTTGACGATAACAACCGGCCGGCCGCCCATCGGCGGGTCGGCTCGGCGTGCCGCCGGCTGGCGCTGCTTTTGAGCGCCATCGGCCTGGCGGGCCTCCTCTCCTCCCCGGCCGAGGCGGCCTTCGGGTACAAGCGCTCCATCGAGCTCAAGAGCAATATCGGGGCAGCCGAGACCCTCTCCAACTTCCCGGTGCTGGTCAAGATCACTCTCGACCCCAGCCACGTCAAGAGCAGCAGCGGCTTCGACATCGCCTTCCGCCTCTCCGATAGCGGCCCCAATCTACCCCACGAGGTGGAGCGCTACATCCCCGCCACCGGGGAGCTGATCGCCTGGGTGAAGCTGGACACGATGCGGCTGAACGCCAACGAGACGCTCGCGGTCTACTACGGGGACAGCACGATCCAGAGCTCCCAACAGAACGCCGATGCGGTATGGAGCAACGTGTATGTCGGCGTCTGGCATTTAAGCGAGGACGGAACAACCGCCTACGATGCGACGGCAAACAAAAAAAACGGCACCAACAACCTGGTGACCTCGATCTCGGATGGCAAGATTGGAAAAGCGTATAACTTCTCTGGATTAAACAACAATCGCATTGCCCTTCCAAGCCTTGCTTCGGCGAACTGGGACAACTTCACGCTTTCGATGTGGATCAACCCGAACATGAACTACACGGGTTCGACGGTGGGAGTAAGGTCCTTGATTCATACCGATTCCTGGTCCTCCGGAGACGCCCATTTCCAGGTGCCCTGGGAGCAGGCGCAGACCGGCGGCAAGCCGGGAGTGATGCACAACGGCGGCAGGAACTGGCAGGCGAATACGGCGTTCGGTCTTTCCGATGTCGGGAAATGGGAGCACCTGGTCTTCACCTTCTCGCGTTCCGGTGGAACCGGAACCTGGGTAGCCTACAGAGGCGGTTCTCCCGATGGAAGTACAAGCGGCACTTCGGTAGGAGTTAAATTCACGGCCACATCTAAAATCGGATCCTCCAATTGGGGCAGGCATCTAAATGCGAAACTGGACGAGTTTCGTATTTCCAACGTGACCCGTTCGGCCAACTGGATCAAGGCCGAGTACATTAACCAGAACGACCCGGGTGCCTTCATCATCCTGGGCGCCGAGGTGGCGCTGACCCCGGAGGTGTACTACAAAATTACCGCTTTGGCGGGGGACGGGGGCAGCATTAGCCCATCGGGTACAGCCGATGTGCTGGCCGGCCAGAGCCGGAGCTACACGGTCACCGCCAACCCGGGCTACACGCTCGCGAGCGTCAAGGTGGACGGGGCGGCGGTGGCCCTTCCCCTGAGCAACAACCAGTACACTTTCTCCAACGTGCAGGACGACCGCGAGATCGTGGCCAGCTTCACGCCCGTGGGCAGCACGGTTCAGCCCGACCCCGTCGGCGAGGTGGTGCCCGGCTGCGGCCAGAACTCGGCCGTCAACTACAGCAACACCTCGGGCTTCGTGGCGTCGGACTTCAACCTGATCTACTCCCGGGTCGACCCCGCCACGAAATGGATCACGCTCAACTCCGGCGCGCTCGACCCGGACAACCCCAGCTTCTTCGTGCCCTTCACCCAGAAAATCAAAGTGACGCACTTCTTCTGGGGTTCGGCCGCCTGGGCGAGCAATATCGGCTGGATGTATGCCAGCGACCTGCCGGCCGACAAGAGCCTGCCCCACGTTTCCAAATTGAATTATATCCACAAGAACACGAAGGCCGCCGTCGGCCAGACGCTTTATGGGGATTGGCCCAGTCCCATGATATGCCAGGCATGCCCCGGAGCTTGCCGGGGGTGGGGCAGCGTGGCCTTGCGCAACTTCGATTCCGACTATGCGGTCGACCGCACCGGCAATAATATAATCGACGCCAGGGACAACCGCCTCGTCCTGCGCCAGAACGGTCCGGTTGACCCCTACGCTAAAGATGCAGGCGTCGACCGGTTCCCGGAGGTTGAATTTCCCGCCGGCACCGAGCTGGTCTTCTGGCTCCAAAACGCCTGCGATCAGGCGCTTCAGTGGAATTTTGGCGTCTGTGGAAGCCCGACCTGCGACTGGATCAGCAAAAACGCCGCAACCGTCGATCCCCAGCTCTATTTTACAAAGAAAGAGTGGAACCAGGACCGCCTCACTCACCCCAACTCCGACCCGTGCAAAGCTGACCAGTTCGACATCCTCTACCGGCTGGGGGACCACGCCCTCGGCGGCACCTGTGAGCGCAACACCGGCTGGTTGATTGCCGATGCCGTCACGGCCGCCAAAAACCTCTTTAATCTCGACTTCAGCGGCCAAACCGCCACCAAGTATTACCAGAAGAACCAAAAATTCCAACACGCGATGGCCGCCTTTCCTTTGAACAGGCCCAACGAATGGGTCATCGGCTGGGAGGACCTGCCCGGCGGCGGCGATATAGACATGAACGACCATGTCCTGCACATCGAGCGGCAGGCCGGCGGGCTGGCCCAGCTGAAGAACCCGATCGTGCCGGCGAGCGCGAGCGACTACATCACCGCGGTGGAGGTCACGGTCTTCGACTACATCCCGGCCTGTTCGAAGGGGGCGATCGCCCCGATGCCGATCCGCTACTACGTCTCGGTGAACAACGGTGCCAGCTGGGTGGAGATCACCTCCTGGGACGAGGTCGGGGAGTCCAACGCCTCCAAGGCCACCGGTCCGAAGCTCGCCAGCTGGACCCCCGGCAGCCCGGAGCACACCTGGCGCAAGTTCCGGGTGGACTTCGCCGGCCTCAACCAGAGCGGCCGCCAGCTTTTGTGGAAGGCCGAGTTCAGAAGCGCGGACTTGAACTGCAACATGCCGGCCATCATGGACGTGAAGCTCAGATCCGACGGGATGGTGAGCGGCAACTTTTCGCGCGGGGCGCCGGTGGTGAAGGCCAACGTGGTCTACTCGGGCTATTACCAGACCCCGGCCAACAGCTGGACCGACAAGTCCTACCGCGGCCACCTGTCGGCCACCCGGCTCTACGACCCGAGCAGTCCGGACAAAACCGACCAGAAGAGCCTGTGGAACGCGGGCGAGAAGCTGGCGGCGCGGGATCCCGGCAGCCGCACGATCTATTTCCCGGACATCTCCGTGGGCCAGGTGAGCGGGCTGGTGGTCGGCACCGGGGACGGGGAGACGGTAGAATTCACCGGCCGGCTGGACCCCTCCCCGATCCTGGGCACGACCCTTGTGATCAGCGACGGGCGGGAGACCTTCAAAGACAAGAACACCGACCTGCTGGAAGGCGACCTGGGCGGGACGGGCACCATCAACCGCTTCACCGGGGAGTTCAGCCTGACCTTCAGCAGCGCCCCCTTCGATGGTGTCCCGATCACGGCCGGCTACCAGTTCTATACCAGCTCCGTGAACCTCGTGCCCTTCGAGGCGGCCAACGTCACCCGGTCGCTGATGGGGCTCAACGACACCTACCTGGCAGGGCACGGCTACATCTACGACCTCGACCAGAACGGCATAGTGGACGACGTGGACGCGGGTTTGCTGATGGACTGGGTCAAGGGCTACCGGCTCCGCACCACCGCCAAGCGCGAGTGGCTGCTCGACCCCATCGACCACTCGGTGCCGGCGGTGGTCACCGCGCCGGGTCTGCCCATCTGGTACTTCGGCACGGCCACCACCAAGCAGGAGCGCCAGGGCTTCGATGCCTTCATAAAGACCCATGCCGCCCGGCCCACGGTGGTCTTCGCGGGCTCGCGCAGCGGCATGCTGCACGCCTTCGATGGAGGGGCCTTCCGGCACGGCGAGAACGAGTGCACCCATGTTGAGGAGAATCGCGGCTTCTTCGAGTGGAGGGAGAACTGTGCGGGGGACGGTCCGCCGGTCGATCAGGTCGGCAAGGGCTACGGCACGGGGGAGGAGCTGTGGGCCTTCATTCCGGCGAACCTGCTGCCGCGGATGAAAAACAACCTCCTGGCGAAACTGAACATCGAGCCCAGCGGCGACACGAGCCAGGCGTACGTGGACGCCGCCCCGGCGGTGGCCGACGTCTACGTCAACGGCGCCTGGAGAACGGTGCTGCTCTCGGCCCAGGGCAACGGCGGGGACACGATCTTCTGCCTGGACATCACCGACCCCCGCAGCCCCAAGTTCATGTGGGAGTTCGCCGACCCGGATCTGTTCCGCAGCCGCAGCTCGCCCTCGGTGGGCAAGATCGGCCGGCTGGTGGTGGACGGCGCGGTGAAGTGGGTGGCCTTCTTCGTCTCGGGGGCCGACAGCCGCTACGATCTCACCCAGTGGCCCTCGGTGTACATGATCGACGTTGCGACCGGCAGCGTGCTCAAGCGCGTCTACCTCGACCGCGAACCCAACGGCAAGGGCGCGATCCCCAGCGGGCAGCCCACCCTGGTGGACAGCGACGGCAACGGCTACGTGGACCGCTTCTACATCGGCACCGACAAGGGCTATCTCTACAAGGTGAATCTGCCCGATGACCCCGACGGCAGAAAGTACCCGATCTCCCAGTGCGTGGTGAACCGGGATTTCACGGACAACTCCTCTCCCGTACAAGCGGTCGAGACCGCGTGGCGCTACCAGCCGATCTACGGCTCGCCGGTGGCGGTGGTGGCCAACGAAGTGAGCCCGACCGGCCAGATCGACTCGCATGTCAAGGTTTTCTTCGGCACCGGGGACAGCCCCTATTCCGACGAGGACATCGACATGGCGGGCACCCGTTACCACTTCTTCGCCTACATAGACAAGGCCCCCAAGGGCAGCGCCGACGATGGGCTGGTGGAGCTGGACTGGCTCTACGAGCTGCCGCCGGGGCAGCGGGTGTTCGCCTCGGCCTTTGCGGCCGCCGGCAGCATCTACTTCGGCACCTCCACGGCCGACACCGAGGACCCCTGCTACAAGGGCGGGCTGCAGAGCTACAACAAAGGCGAGCTCTTCGCCTTCGAAATGGAGCGCAAAGAGGAGAGCAAAGAGAAAATGCAGCCCAATTTCCGGCTGGTGGTAGGCAACATGGTGGCGCCGCCCCTGGTGGAGGACCAGCACATCTACCTCAAGGTCCCCGGCCAGGGCCTGATGTCGCTCGGCAGCGGGGTTTACAACACCGAGATCCTCTTCGGCGGCTTCCCCCAGATGCAGGTGCGCACCTGGCGCGAGCTGTGGTAGACCGCCGCCGGATCGGTGGCACAGGAGAAAAGAGGGACCCATGCGAGGAACACGTGGATACACCATTCTGGAGGTGATGATCGTGATCGGGATCATCGGCATCCTGGCCGGCATCGCGATCCCAAACTTCGTCTCCTGGAGGTCCAAGCAGTGGCTGCTCAAGGGCGCCGACGAGATCCACACCCTGATTTCGCTGGCACGGATGGCCGCCATCCGCGAGAATTCCCAGGTCGTCGTGAGAATCGATCCTCTCAACCGTTCCTATTCGGCTTGCGTGGACAACGGGCCCGAAAACGGGACCTGCGACGCTGCGGAGAGAGTGCTGCGGGCCGGGGTCCTTTCGAGCACCGATATCAGCCTGACCACCAACTTTACCGACAACCGGCTGGTGATCGACGGGCGGGGCTTCCCCTCCCCGGTGGCCTCCAGAACCGTAACCCTGACCCATCCCACGCTGGGTACCAAGGTGGTCGCCGTGACGGTCACCGGCCAGGCGCGGGTGCAATAAGGATGGGGCGCGCCGCCGGGCGGCGGAACCTGTTCACAAAGCGAGGATGCAGACGGTGAGAACGAACGCAAGAGGCTTCACGCTGATCGAGCTGTTGATCGCCATGGTGATCGGGATGATCGTCCTGGCCGGCATCGTGGGCGCCTACCGGGCGCAGCAGCGCTCCCGCACGAACCAGATCATGGTGCTCGAGATGCAGCAGAACGCCCGGGCGGCGCTGGCCCTCATGCGCCGGGAGATCCGCATGGCCAATTACGATCCCCTGGGAGGCGCGGTGGAAGGATTCTCCGCCGCCCGCGCCGACACCCTCACCTTCAGCTTCGACGCCAACGCAGACAGCGACGACGCGGACGAAGGCGAGCGCATCACCTACGGGCTTGCCAATCCCGACGACGGCATCCTGGGGCGCGAGGGCGAAGAGGACGCCGGCTTCGACACCCTGGCCTTCGACATCCACGCCCTGGGCTTCGCCTATGCCGTGGACATGGATGGCGACGGGATGCCGGACACCTACGGCGGGGGCGTCAGCGACCCCATCATCTGGCTATACGACTCAAACGGCGACGGGGTGCTCGATCGCCACCTGGACACGAACCAGGACGGACTGATCAATGCAAATGATAATCCCGGCGGCGGGAGCGCGGCCGCCTTTTTCACGCCCCTTCCTCCCCTCAACCGCATCTGTGCAGTGCAGATCTGGCTCCTGGCCCGCACCCGCTCGCCGCTGCCCGAAGAGGCCGAGAGCACTACCTACGTGGTCGGCGACCGGCACATCGGGACCAACGACCGCTTCAAACGCATCCTGCTGACGGGCACGGTCCAGGTCCGCAACCCGTCCTGAGGATTGGAGAACGCCTATGTACCGCCAGCTTATGCCCGCAAACGAGCCCCGCCGGCCGCCGGCCGCCGGTTTCACCCCCATGGAGGTCATGATCGCCATGGTGATTCTCTCTGTCGGCATCCTGGGCGTCTTCTCCATGCAGATCCGGGCCATCAACCAGAACGCGGCGGCGCGGATGCAGACCGAGGCGACCGCCCTCGCCGCCCAGCACATGGAGCTGCTCAAGGCCGTGCCCTTCGACCACACTATGCTGAGCGCCGATGCCGGGCTCAATCCCCACGCGGCCCCCCGGGGCGCCTTCACCCTGCAGTGGACGGTGACGACCCCGACCGTCAGCCCTGCCGATGTTTACCGGGACCTGTCCGTGAAAATCGTGAACCTGACGGTGACCTGCGCCAACCCGAACTTCCAACCCGTGCAGTTGTCCTTCGTGCGCGGACATGGGCAGATGTGAGGCCTCAGGACCCATTCAAGAGAGGTTGATAGAGATGAACAGCTACAATCCCATATCCCCCCTGGCCAACGCGCGCGGCTCGGTGATCGTGGCCGCCCTGCTGCTGCTGGTCGTGGCCACCATCATCGGAGTGGCGGCGCTCACCACCAGCTCGACGGAAAGGCAGACCTCGGCCAACTTCATGGTCTACGAGCGCGCCTTCTACACCGCGGAGGCCGGCCTGGAACATGTCAAGGAAGGACTGCGCAGCGCCCTGAAGAGCGAGGAGCGCATGCGCGTTCTCGCCACCACCGGCCAAGCCGATTGGACCTTTACCCTCACCCCTCTCACCCAGCACCAATACAGGGATGGCACCATAAGACAGGTCCGGGTATGGATCGAGGACCAGCCGCTTGACGACATTTATCGCTACACCGTCACGATCTGGGACAACGACGACGGCGATGGGGATACCACCAAGGACGCGGATGGGATCATCTTCGTGCGGGCCGATGCCGCCGGGCCCTGGAACTCGAGCTGCAGCGTCGAGACCATGCTCGAGGCCGATCTCATCGAGGACCCGGTCTCCGGCTACAGCCAGTACGGCGGCGACCATCTGAAAGGCTTCCAGTCGATCGATAAAAATGCCGTGGATGTAGGCGATCTGATCAAAGCCGACGGCAAAGCCAATTATCAGGTAAAGATCAGCGGATAGGGTGAATACCTCGATAGCCCCCCGAAAGAGCGCCCGCCTGCCGGGCCCCGCAACTCGTGGCTTCGGCAAGGGCCCGGCGCTCTCCCGCTTGAAGGCATGCGGATTGGGTGGTAAACTGATAATGTTTATGGGCGGGAGCCCCCCCCTCAACCCCCCTCCGGCAAAGGGGGCAGGGGGGATGTGGGGTTTTCATCACTATCCAGGAGGCCGGCATGACATCCTCGATCGTTGACAGGGGCGCTGCGCCCCCCCGGGCCCGGGCGCCCTACGAAAAGCCCAAGGTGACGCGCATCAGGCTCGACGCCCGCTGTGCGGTGCTGGGCTTCTGCAAGACCACCGGCGGCAACGGCCCCGCCCTGACCGGCTGCCAGGACGCCTTCTTCGACCCCTGCAGCGGCTCGGGCTCCTGAGCCCCATCCGCCTGCAAACCCCGCCCCCGACAAGATTAATTCGCCTTCGCCGGAATACCCTGCCGCTTGTGGCAGGGATGGAAGGCGAGGCGACCCGCCGAAGCTCGCCAGAGCGAAGGCGGGTTGGGCTGCGGCGAATTCCGCTTGGCTACCCCGCCGCCTGCGGCGGTGAGCTTCGTTACTGGTCTCAGAATTGAACCAACACCCCCACTGGCTCACGATTCCATCTCCCCATGAGTTGTGGGAGAGGGTAGGGGAGAGGGGGCTATTCAAAGCCCGGCTTGGTTTTCCGCCTCAAGCGTTGCCCCGCAACGCGCTCCTCAAGGCGCGACAGTCCCGCCCCGGCGGGACTCCTCCCACCTCGAGGCGCTCCGCGCCGCTCCTCCAGCATGATTCATCCGGAATCCTTCTTGAAACGGCGCCCGAATTCCCTTAAGCTGGCAGCAATCCGGCGATCTCCTGTTAATTCGTAAAAGCCGGGAGCGTGCCATGGCCCCGATCGACGTCGCCACCATAAAAGCCGTTCTGGATGAGGACCCGGAGGTGGTCTTCGCCTATCTTTACGGCTCCTTCACCGGCTCGGCCCCCTACAACGACATTGACATCGCCGTGTATGCGAAAGAGGAAAGCAACCCGTTCAGCCTCTCCGCAGACATCAAAATTGCGCTCTCGGAAAAAACCGGTTTGCCGCCGGACCTCTTCGATGTGCGCGTGATCAATCATCTTCTGGAAAAAGGCGATCTGTTCGCACTGCTCTACCTGCGGGATGTTCTGAACGACGGCGTGCTTCTGGCCGACCATGATTTTTTCAAGCGGGCGAACTTCATCGATGCCTTCGGCACGAAATACCGTGAATGTGCAGGGCTGATCGCGGAGGTGCTGAGATGAGAGTGGATATCAAGCGGGTCCGGCAGTACCTGATGGAAATTACCCGAAATGGTCAGGAGTTGAAAAGCCTTATTGCACAGGGATCGCTCCTGCCCGATTCCATCGAGCTGAAGGCGGCGAAGTATCTCCTGATCGAGCTGGCGGAAGCCATGTCGAACTGCCTGCAGCACCTCCTCGCCAAGGAGAAGGGCATCGCGGTCAACGGGTATGTCGATACGATCGCCAAGGGCTGCAAGGAAGGTTTCCTGTCCGAAAAGCTATTCGCGAAGCTCAAACCGTTTTTCGACTTTCGCAACAGCCTGATCCACCGCTACTGGACCATCGATGACGAAAAACTGATCGAAAACATCCGAAACGGACTGGACGATTTCGAGCGCTTTACGGATGAAATCGAAGCGCATCTTTCAGCAGGGAGGGAATGAGCGGCGCTGCGCGCCTTGAGGAAGGAAAGAGCGGCGCTGCGCGCCTTGAGGAGCGGGCCTGCCGGCCCTCGAGGAGCGCGTTGCCAGGGCAACGCTTGAGGCGAAAAATTGAAAGATGGAGCGCTGCGATTGAGGTTTGCAACGACAGGGAAAGAAAAAGTGGGCAGGGGGATTTGTTGAGATAGCGAGATGCATTGACATGTGCTAACATGTGTGTATTCCTGAAATGTGCATCAATGGCTTATTAGAAGTTGGATATTTTGAGGGACACGGAACCCCCCTCACCCTTCCTTCTCCCACAGGATTAGGGGAGAGGATTAAGGAGAAGGGTGTGTATGGCGGCAGGATCGACCACGTGGAACTTTATGAGGTAACCCAAAATGCGCAAAATAACCAAAGTCGAAATACTACCTGATTATCGATTAAGGCTTGAGTTTGAAGATGGGCGGAAAGGGGTCGTTGACCTCTCTGATCTGGCCGGTAAAGGTGTGTTTGCGCTGTGGAATGATTACGAGGTCTTCAGCAGCGCCAAGATTGGAACTTCCGGCGAATTATCGTGGAGCGACCAAGTTGATCTTTGCCCGGATTCACTCTACCTGAGAATGACACATCAAAAGCCTGAAGATTTATTTCCAGTTTTGAAACGGAAGGCGGCCTATGCCTGAAATTTCAAGGTTTTTCTGGATTATCATCAAGATGTTCTTTAGTGATCACCACCCGCCCCATTTCCATGCGTATTACGGCGATGACCAGGTATTGATTGAAATTGACTCTTTTGCGGTCGTTGCTGGGTATCTACCTCCTAGGGCGTTGGGCCTCGTTATCGAGTGGGCAACCTTGCATCAAAACGAACTGCTCATTAACTGGGAAAAAGCAAGTGCCCTGGAGCCTCTCATGAAAATTCCTCCTCTGAAGTGAAATCCATTTTTTAAAGCCTGCATGAAACGATCCGGCTAAGAAATGCTCCCGATTCATTGCACCGTAAACTTAAAGAACCGTTCGGCGATGGCCGACGTTTAAGGGGAAAAGTAGATGGGCGGAGGGGAGGAGCGGTTTGTATTTCCGTTTGAGAAGCTGGAGGTCTATTCCCTGGCGATTGACTTGGCGGACGCCATTTTTGAATTGTTGGATCGGTTGCCGGCGAACAAGCATCATCGAATGATCGGCCAGATGGAGGCAGCGGTCGCAAGCATCGCTCAAAACATCGCCGAAGGTAAAGGGCGGCAGTACCGGAAAGAATTCGTTCAGTTCCTGTCGATCGCCGAGGGTTCGCTCTTCGAGGTGCTGGCCTTGGGCGAGTTGTTCAGCCGCAGGAGATTGTTTTCAGAGGCGGATATGAATCGAATACGAGGGATGGCCGAGATTTTGGATCGTAAACTGCGAGGCCTGATCAACAACCTGCATGACTCTAAGCGCTAATCTTTTGCCTCAAGCGTCGCCCCCGGCAACGCGCTCCTCAAGCCGCTCAAGGTTGGCGACGTCTTTCTTGTAGCGGCTGAACCCGGGATGTTCCAGGTTCAGAAAAAGAATCTGTTTGGGTAAAACGTCTTTTTCAGCGATAAGATGGTTGATGATCTGCCGCACGAGGGTGCTCTTTCTT
>JBFYWX010000506.1:0-8901 GCA_041310825.1 Desulfobacteraceae bacterium
AAGTCCGGCGCTCTATCCAACTGAGCTACGGGCGCCAAAAATGGGGTGAGTGATGGGAATTGAACCCACGACAACCGGGGCCACAACCCGGTGCTCTGCCAACTGAGCTACACCCACCGCAATCCGTCTGTCTGTTTGACGACCGGTATTCCTACCAAATCGTGCGGCCAAGATCAAGTAAAAAGCGGATTCGGCCGGGGCTTGGCAAAAACCGGCTCAAGGCCGTTCCAGCCGGAGCCGGCGGGCGGCATGAAAAACGGGCGCCACCGGCCGCGGCTGAAAACGCGGGTTGAAAGTCGGCGCAATTTTGAATAGAAAGAAGTCCGATGCCTTCTTGCCGCAGGAGCCGCCGTATGAACCAGTTCTATATTTTTCTCATCCGCGCCGTAGTCGGGTTCGCCATCGCCTTCATCATCACCCGTCTGTTCCGGGGGGATGCGGGCATCGCCTACGTCATCGGGCTCACGATCATCCTGGTGGGGCTGTCCTATTTCGCGGGGTATCTGCGCCAGCGCCGGAAACCGTGAGGGGTCGGGGGCCGCAGGGCAGGAGCCGCCTTGAAACCGGCAAATCATCGCGGCAACCAGCCTTTGCCGCTGGCTACGGCGGTCATGGGATGCCGCTCCCGCAAAACTGCCTTAACTTAGTTCCGAGTGAGGCATCCGCCCAAGGGACGGATCCCCAAATAGCGAATCCAGTCATGAAGGGTCTCATAACTGTCAGGACATTGCCTGAAAATCCCTCCTAACCTCCCTTGGCCGAAGGGATAAATCCCTCCCGGCCTCCCTTTTTCAAAGGGAGGGGAAACCCCTCTTTAGCAAAAAGGGGCCAGGGGAGATTTTACGAACCATATCAATTCGATTTCGCGACGATTAATAACCCCGGGACTGGATCAGGAGCGTAAAGACGTGAAACAGATCATTTTGGGCACCGCCGGGCACATCGACCACGGCAAGACCTCCCTCGTCCGGGCCCTGACCGGCATCGACACCGATCGGCTCAAGGAGGAAAAGGAGCGCGGGATCACGATCGAGCTTGGCTTCGCGCATCTGGATCTGCCCGGCGGCCAGCACGTGGGCGTCGTGGACGTTCCCGGACACGAGAAGTTCGTCAAAAACATGGTGGCCGGTGCCACCGGGATCGACATTGTGGCCATGGTGATCGCGGCCGACGAGGGCGTCATGCCCCAGACCCGCGAACACATGGAGATCTGCACGCTGCTGGGGGTGCGCCACGGTCTGGTTGCGCTCACCAAGATCGACCTGGTGGACGAAGAGATGCTCGAACTCGCACAGGAGGATGTCACGGAGTTCGTGCGCGGCAGTTTTCTTGAAAACGCACCGATCCTGCCCGTCTCCGCGGTGAGCGGCCAGGGGCTGCCCGAGCTCATCGCGGCCCTGGACGGCTTAAGCCGCGAGGTCCCGGAGCGCCCCGCATCGAGCCTCTTCCGCCTCCCGGTCGACCGGGTCTTCACCATGAAGGGCTTCGGGACGGTCATCACCGGGACCCTTGTCTCCGGAAGGGTCCAGGTGGGCGAGCCCATCATGATCTACCCCACCGGCATCACCTCCAAGGTCCGCGGGATCCAGGTCCACAACCTGAGCGTGAATGCCGCCGAGGCCGGGCAGCGCACGGCCGTGAACTTCCAGGGGCTGGACAAGGAGTCGATCGACCGCGGGGACGTTCTCTCGATCCCCCAGGGGCTCAAGCCGAGCTACATGGTGGACGTGCAGTTCCGCTACCTGGCCAGCAACCCCCGGCCCATCAAGAACCGCACCCGGGTGCGGTTCCACACCGGCACATCCGAAGTCCTCGGCAACCTGATCCTGCTCGAGCACGACGAGCTCGCCCCGGGCGGGGAGACGGTGGCCCAGCTCAGGCTCGATCAGCCGGTAGCCCTCGTCAAGGGCGATCACTTCGTGGTGCGCAGCTACTCGCCGGTGCGCACGACCGGCGGCGGAAGGGTCCTCAACCCCATTCCGCCCAAACACAAGCGTTTCAAGCCGGAGATCGTCGCGGGGCTCACCTCCATCCTCGCTTTCAGCCCGGAGCAGTTGATCGGCTTTCACATCGAGGCCTCCGGCCCCGCGGGGGTGGCCTTCTCCGATCTGCGCCTGATGACGAGCCTCACGGACAAACAGCTCGACGCCGCCCTCCAGGCCATGATGTCCAACCGCACGGCCATCCAGGTGGACAAAGAGGCCCGCACCTTCATCCATCGCAAGTGCCTCGAAGCCCTGATCGCCGAGACGGCCGAGCACCTGCAGGGCTACCACAAGGCCTTTCCGCTCAAATCCGGCATGCTCAAGGAGGAGTTGAAGAGCAAGTTCCCGCCCGAGGCGGACATCAAGGTCTTCAACCTCGTCCTCAACCAGATGATCAAGGACGCCACCGTCCTCCAGGAGGACAAGACGGTCCGGCTGAAGCGACACAAGGTCTCGCTCGCCGGGGACGAGGCGAGCGTGCGGCGCAAGCTCATCGAGGTGTATACAAAGAGCGGGCTGCAGCCCCCCTTCTTCCGGGACGTGGTCGAGACCCTCAAGGCCGACCCGGGCCAGGCCAAGGATGTCCTCAACCTTCTGATCGAAGAGGGGCTGATCATCCGCACCAAGGACGATCTCTTCTTCCACGCCGAGGCCATCCAGGACCTGAGAGCCCGGCTGGTACGATTCCTGGAGCAGAACGGCGACATCAACCCGTCCCAGTTCAAGGAGCTGACCGGCGGGGCCTCGCGCAAGTTCCTCATCCCGCTCTTCGAATACTTCGACTCGAAGAACGTGACCCTCCGGGTGGGCGACATCCGCAAGCTGCGCCGGGGGTAGACCCCGCCCTTTATCGAAAAAATCGCGGCTGGCGCCTACTCCGCCGAAGTACAGGCTACGAAGGCCGGGAGTCGCTCCCACAAAGGGCACCCCCGTTTTCGCAGAATGGGTGCGAGGTAGTGGGCCCCCTCCCCTACCCCCTCCCGCATTCAGGTGGGAGGGGAAAGATGGCCGCCGTCGGGTTCCGCACACAAGACGTGCGGCCTTCATGTGGCGAGAATGAGCGACGAGCAGGATCGAACCTGCAATTCCGAAAAGCTCGGCATGAAACTGGATCAGAAGGCTTGCAGGAGCTCGGCCGTGACGCTGTCGAGGTAGAGCATGCCACGGAGCGTCGGCGCCAGGCGGTCGCCATTTGCGCTCAAAAGGCCTCCGGCGATTAATTCTTCCGCCGCAGCGCTGAGAGCGGCGGCCGCCTCGGCCCCGAACCGCTCGCGGAAATCCGCGAGGTCGATCCCCCACACCGTGCGCAGGCCGAGCATCACGATCTCCGTCATCTGCTGCTCGACGCTCAACTCCTCCGCCCCCCCCCGCGGCGGCTGTCCCCTTGCCAGGTCCTCCATGTAGCGCGTGAGGCTGCGGTGGTTCCAGAACCGCTTCGGCGGCAGAAAGGAGTGGGCGGCGGGGCCGAATCCAAGGTAGGGCCGGCAGGACCAGTACTTGCAGTTGTGCCGCGAATAGCGGGGGCCGCCTGCGTCGATGCGGGCGAAGTTGGAAACCTCGTAGTGTATGTAGCCGTTTGCCGTCAGAAACTCGCAGGTGGCAAGGAAGAGCTCGGCGACCGCCGCCTCGGCCGCTGGTTCGAAGCGCCCGGCCCGGTGACGCTCGCAAAGCGGGGTGCCGGGCTCGAGGACCAGCATGTAGCAGGCGATGTGCTCGAGCCCGCGGCCGGCCGCCTCGCGGAGGTCCTCCCGCCACGCGTCAGGAGTTTGGCCGGGGAGCCCGTAGATGAGATCGATCCCGAGGTTGGCGAATCCGGCCGCGCGCGCCTGATCGATCACCCGGCACGCCTCCGCGGCCGAGTGGATGCGCCCGAGCAGCTTCAGGTGGGCATCCCGGAAGGATTGCACCCCGATGGTGAGCCGGTTGACCCCCGCCGCCCGGAAGCCGCGAAGCTCCGCGGGCCCCAGGGTGCCCGGGTTCGCCTCCAGGGTGATTTCGACCGGTGCCTTCAGCGGGAGGACATCGGAGAGTGCCGTGAGGATGGCGGCCGCCTCGGCCGGCGTGAGCAGCGAGGGCGTCCCGCCCCCGAAGTGGATGCTGTCGCAGACGAGCCCGCCCGCGGCCGAAGCCCGGATTTCACGCTCGAGGGCCTCCAGGAGGGCCGGTTTGAGGGTGAGGTCGGTCGTCGAATAGAAGTCGCAGTAGGCGCACTTGCGCAGGCAGAAGGGGATGTGGACGTAAATCCCCCCCGGCGGCGAAAAAGGGCCGCGGAGCTGCGGCTCAATCGGTGGCGCCGGCATGCCGCCGAGTTTCCAGCCGAAAAAGAGAGGCGGGCATCACGGTCCCGGGGCGGTCATCCGCAGAGCGCATGTGCCTATCCCCGCCACCCGCCGATGAGGTGCATGTGCAGGTGGAAGATCACCTGCCCGCCCCCACGCTCGACGTTCACCTGGAGCCGGTACCCGGACTGCGCGATCCCGCGGTGCTGCGCCATCTCCCGGGCGGCCAGGAACATCTCCCCCACCAGGGCGCCATCCTCCGCCGCAAGCTCGTTCACGCTGCGGATGTGCCGCTTCGGCACGATCAGAAGGTGGACCGGCGCCTGCGGGCGGATGTCCGGGAAGACCACCAGGTGCTCCGTGTCGTAGAGGATCTCCGCCGGCGCGCGGCGGGCGGCGATATCGCAAAAGAGGCAAGGCCGGTCCATGGTGCTCCTCGGGAATGGGTGCAACTGTGGGAGAGGGGGCGGCGCCGAACCCTATGGATCTCCTCTTTGCGGGTCCACACCCCGCCGCGGGCCCACAAAGGCCTCCGGTGCCGCCCAGCTCCAGCCGCCCACGCGGGTGGGTGCCTCGAGCGCCTGCTTCAGCTCCGCGAGGTACTGCCGGCGCGGGATTTCGCGCGCCCCCATGCGCATCAGGTGCCCGGTCGTGACCTGGCAGTCGATGAAGTGGAAACCGAGGGGCCGCACATGGGCCACCAGGGCGGCAAGCGCCGCCTTGGAGGCATCGGCCCGGCGGCTGAACATGGACTCGCCGAAAAACCCGGCGCCGAGCGACACCCCGTAGAGCCCGCCGGCAAGAGCCCCCTCCGCCCACACCTCCACCGAGTGGGCGAACCCCGCACGATGCAGCCGGCAGTAAGCGTCCACCATTTCGGGACCGATCCAGGTGCCCTCCCCGCGTGCCTCGCGCAGCCCGGCGCAGGCGCCGATCACCTCGGGGAACACCCGGTCCATGGTGATTCCGAATCCGCCTTTCCGCAGCGATCGGCCGAGGGAGCGGGAGAGGTGAAACTCGCCCGGGTAGAGCACCAGACGCGGATCGGGGGACCACCACAGGATGGGCTCCCCCTCGGAGTACCAGGGGAATATCCCCATCCGGTAGGCGAGCAACAGGCGCTCTTGGCCGAGATCCCCCCCCACCGCCAGCAGGCCTTCGGGGGTCGCCAAATGGGGGGGCGGAAACGCCGCCTCCTCCGAAAGCACGAAGACGGGCATGCCGGGTGTCAGTCGAAGCGGAAGGTCAGCCGGTCCTCGGCCACGTCTAAAGCGACCTCGCCGCCCTTCTGGATGCGACCGAAGAGGAGCTCGTCGGAAAGCGGGTTCTTGATCTCCGTCTGGATCACCCGCGCGAGCGGCCGGGCGCCGTAGCGCACGTCGTGCCCCTTCTTCGCCAGCCAGGCCCGCACGGCCGGCGTGTAGCTGAGGCGCACTCTTTTAACCGCCAGCTGGTCGTTCAGCTCCTGCATGAACTTGTCCACCACCATCTCCATGATGGGCGGGGAAAGGGCGTTGAAGGCGATGACATCGTCCAGGCGGTTTCTGAACTCGGGGCTGAACATCTGCTCGATCGCCTTTTTGCCCTTGGAGGCGGTGTCCCGCACGCCCTCGCCGAAGCCGATCGTCTGGGTGCTCATCTCCCGGGTCCCGGCGTTGGAGGTCATCATCAGGATCACGTTGCGGAAATCGGCCTTTTTGCCGGTGTTGTCGGTCAAGGTCGCATGGTCCATCACCTGGAGCAGGATGTTGAAGAGATCCGGGTGCGCCTTCTCGATCTCGTCCATGAGGACGACGGAGTGGGGGTGCTTGCGCACCGAATCGGTCAGAAGCCCCCCTTGGTCGAAGCCGATGTAGCCGGGCGGCGCGCCGATCAGCCGCGCCACCGCATGTTTCTCCATGTACTCGCTCATGTCGAAGCGGATGAATTCCACCCCCAGGATCTGGGCCACCTGCCGCGCCACTTCAGTTTTGCCCACCCCGGTCGGGCCGGTGAAGAGGAAGCAGCCGATGGGTTTTCCGGGCACACCCAGCCCGGCCCGCGAGCGCTTGATGGCCGTCGCGAGCGCGCCGATGGCACCTTCCTGGCCGAAGACCACCCCCTTGAGGCGCCCCTCCAGGTGTTCGAGCTTGGAGCGGTCCGAGGTGGAGACGCTCTGGGTGGGGATTCGGGCCATCTTGGCCACGATCTTTTCGATGTCGCTCGGGTTGATTTTCTTGCGCTGGGGCGATCCGGTCAGCCGCACGTAGGCCCCGGCCTCGTCCATCACGTCGATCGCCTTGTCCGGCAGGAAGCGGTCGTTCAGGTACTTGGACGACAAATCCACCGCGGCCTTGAGGGCGGCGTCCGCGTACTCGATTCCGTGATGCTCCTCGTAGCGCGAGCGCAGCCCCTTCAGGATCTGGACGCTCTCGGAGGGCGGCGGCTCGGGGATTTCGATCTTCTCGAAGCGGCGCGACAACGCCCGGTCTTTTTCGAAGTGGTTCTTGTACTCCTCGTACGTGGAGGAGCCGATGCAGCGGATCTCGCCGCTGGTCAGGACCGGCTTTAAGATGTTGGAGGCGTCCATGGAGCCGCTGCTGGTCGCCCCGGCCCCCACGATGGTGTGGATCTCGTCGATGAAGAGAATGGAGTTGGGCCGGCGCTTGAGCTCGGCGATCACCCCTTTGAGGCGCTGTTCGAAATCCCCCCGGAACTTGGTGCCGGCCAGCATCCCGCCCAAGTCCAGGGCGTAGATGGCGACGTCCTTCAGGAGCGCGGGCACTTCGCCGGCCGCGATCTTCTGGGCCAGCCCTTCGGCCAGGGCCGTCTTGCCCACCCCGGGGTCCCCGACGAAGACCGGGTTGTTCTTGCGCCGCCGGCAGAGCACCTGCATGGTGCGCTCGATTTCAACCGTCCGCCCGATCAGCGGGTCGAGCTTTTTCTCGCGCGCGAGCTTGACCAGGTCGGTCGTGAACATCTCGAGCGGGTCGCTCTTGCGCCGCCGCTCCTCGCCGCCGGGCCGGGGGGCGAAGGGCTCCGGCTTTTCCTGCAGGGTGCTCTTGGGGATCTTGTGCGAGATGAAGTTCAGAACATCCAGCCGGCTCACCCCTTCGGCGCTCAGAAAGTATTCCGCGTGCGAGTCCTTCTCCATGAAGATCGAGGCCAGGATGTCGCTAACCGAGACCTCGGACTTGTCGGCCGAACGGGCGTGGCTCACCGCGCGCTGGATCACGCGCTGAAAGCCGATCGTCTGTTGCAGCACATACTCGCTGCCCTCGGGGATCTTCTCGATCTTCTCCTCAAAAAAGCCCTCCAGGCTGTTCAACAGGTTCTCGATGCTGCCCCCGCAGTTTTCGACGATTTCGATGCCCTGCGGGTCGTAGAGCACGGCAAAGAGGATGTGCTCCACACTCACGTATTCGTGGCGGCGTTTCTTGGCCTCCCGGACGGCGAAGCCGAGCGTTGCGGAAAGTTCTTTGCTGATCATGGCTCAATCTCTTTCCATGGTGCATTTAAGCGGAAACCCGTTTTCACGGGCCAGGGTCTCGACCGCGTCGACCTTGGTCTCGGCAATTTCGAAGGGGTAAAGGCCGCAGAGGCCGGCCCCCTGCTGATGGACGTTCAGCATGATGCGGGTGGCCTCACCCTCGGACTTGTGGAATACGCGTTGCAACACCGCCACCACGAAGTCCATCGTGGTGTAGTCGTCGTTCAGAAGCAGCACCCGGTAGAGCGGGGGCTCGTCCAAACGGATCTCGTCTTCGCTTTTGACCTCTTCGATCGGAAATGATTCACGCGGTTCCATCATGCTGAGCATTGTAATCATTGCGGCGCGCGTTTGTAAAGTGACGCCGCCCCTGCGGGCCGCCGCCGTCAGCGCCCGCAGCATTTTTTGTATTTTTTCCCGCTCCCGCACGGGCAGGGCGAGTTGCGCCCGACCTTATCGGTGCTGCGCGCGGGGGGGGCGGAACGCCGGCCGCCGCCCGAGCCCGAGAAGACCAGCGGCTGCTCGCGGCGCGCCTGGAGGGTTTCGATCCGCTCCGGGGCCTGAATCTGCACCCGAAAGAGGATCCCCAGGGTCTCCTCCTCGATCCGGGCCATGAGGTTCTCGAAGAGCTCGAACCCCTCCTTCTTGTAGACCAGGAGCGGATTCTGCTGGGCATAGCCCCGGAGGCCGATCCCCTCCTTCAGGTGGTCCATCGAGAGCAGATGGTCCTTCCAGAGCGTGTCGACGGTCTGGAGCATGACGATGTGCTCGAGCCGCCGGAAGTTCTCGCCGCCCACCATCGCTTCCCGGCTCGCGTAGATCCGCAGCGCCTCGTTGCCGATCATTTCCGAAAGGGCCTCGGGCGTCATGGTCTCGACCGCCGCGGGGGTCAACCCCTCAAGCCGGAAGTTGAACTGCTTGTAGACCGCATCGCCGATCTCTTTGAGGTCCCAGAACTCGGGGTGGGTCTTGTCGTCGACCAGGCCCGTCGTGACGCGCTCGGCCGCCTCCCGGATCATCTCCTGGATCGTCTCCTGGAGGTCCTTACCCATCAGGATTTCGCGCCGCTGCTCGTAGATGACCTTGCGCTGCTGGTTCATGACGTCGTCGTACTCGAGCAGGTGCTTGCGGATCTCAAAGTTGTGGGCCTCGACCTTGGTCTGGGCGT
>JBFYWX010000526.1:0-3804 GCA_041310825.1 Desulfobacteraceae bacterium
GTTCCTCTCAGGGTGATTTTCTGAAGCCCGCTCAAAAACCTTTCGCACAGCCGTGAAGCTACGTGATGATCGTAGAGCATCCCGTCCGGGGTGAGCCCTTGGATGCGGCCCTCCGCCAGAAAACGGGCGAGCAGGCTGCGTCCGGTTTCGATGCGGTTCCCGGGGTCCAAGGCCACGGCATTCGACGGCCAGGGCGCCGGCGCCGAGAGGCCGTGATCGAGAAGATACTTCATGAAATTTAACAACCGTCCCAGGCGCAGCAGGGTGACGGACTCGATGCGCCGGGTGGTGTGCTCGATGGGCAGGGCGCTTGCTCGCATGCGGCCGAGGGAGCTGGGGAGCAGGTCGAGCCGCCGGCAGAGATCGAAATCGGGGCTGCCCGGCGCCGGGTAGAACACGGAGACTCCCGCCAGGACCCGGCGTTCGGCGAGAAACAGCAGATCGTTCACGGACGCTTCCGCCGACTGGTGGGGGGCGCCGACGATGATGTACCCGACCGCGGCGAGGGCATGGCGCTCGGCGAGATCGAGGGCGCGATCGAAGGCCGCGCAGACGTCGGGGCGGTGAAACCGCCGCAGTTGCTCGGCATGCGTCGAGCCCAGGGATACGTTGAGTGCTTTGAACCCGGCCCCGGCCATCGCGGCTACGACCGATTCGTCGAGCGTGGGGGGGAAGAGGCCGTTCATGGCGCGCAGCTCGAGCGCCCCTTCGCCGAAGCGGCGCCGGATCTCCTGCAGAAGCTCCAGGAACCAGCCGCGGTCAAGAGAGAGGTTCTCGTCCTCGAAATCGATGAACCCGGCGTTGTGGCGGACTACTGCGGCTTCGATTTCGGCCACGACGTGGGGCACCGGCCGCAGCCGGTATGGAAGCCAGGCGGCGCCGCCCACACTGCAGTAAGAGCAGCGCAGGGGGCAGCCGCGGCTGGCCACGACAACCGCACTCCCCCGGCCGTTGCGGCGGTAGTAACGCCGGTCCAGCAGATCGAGGGCCGGCAGGGGAAAGCGGTCGGCGGAAGCCATGACGGCCGGCGGATTGACATGCAACCCTCCCTCCGGCCGCCGAAACGCGATGCCGGGGATGTCTGCAAGCGGGCCGTGGTTCCGCAGGCTCTCGGCCAACAGCGGGAGCGACACCTCCCCCTCCCCGCGCAGCACGTACCTCACCGACGGCGACGCCAGGAGGTGCTCCGGCATCACCGTTGCGTGGTGGCCGCCCATGACGATCGTGCAGTCCGGGTGCCGGGTCTTGATGGCGGCGGCGGTCGCGAGCGCCTCCTCCGCATACGGCGTGAACAGCGAGGAGATGCCCACGAGCCATGCCCCCGACTCCCGTGCTTTGCGGCCGATGGTCTCGAAGCTCGAACCGAAATGCCGGAAGCGGTTGAAGAGGGCGAAGGGCGAAACGTCGGGCCGGCCGTAGAATTTCTCCACGTCCGACATTTCCGGCGGCAGCGCGGTCGACCGGCTCTTGGAGCTCGCCAGCGCATCGATGATCTCGACCGAAAAGCCCCGGGCGGCCGCGGCTGCGGCGATGCTGGCCAGGCCGTAGGGGATGGTGCGTTTGGCCGTCAGGTAGAAGTCGCGGATCGGGGGCTGGACGAGGAGGATGTCGGGCATATCAATAGCCGCTTAGGGGTTCAGGCTGAAGGCTGAAGTCCATAAAGCATCTCGTAAGGTACGAATCAAGCCATTTCAGGCCTCCCGGGCGTTTCCTCCAAATAACTTTCAGCCTTCGGCCTGTCACCCTCCAGTGCAACCTGCCTGAGCAGGGGGATGAATTTGTGGTTGGCCCTGGGGAAGGCAAACCGGTCGATATCCGCGATGCGGATCCAGCGGTGATCTGCCGGACCGTTCAGGCGCACACGGCCCGCCGTGAACCGGCAGCGGAACACGTGCATGTGGATGCGGAAATGCGAGTACGCGTGCCGGACCTGCGTTAGGGGTTCCTCGATATCCACATCGAGGTTGACTTCCTCCTTGATTTCCCGCACGCAGGCCTCTGCCGGGCTTTCGTCGTGCTGCAGCTTTCCGCCCGGGAACTCCCACAGGCCGCCCAGCAGCCCCTGCTCCGGGCGCCGTGTGATCAGCACGCGGCCGTTCTTGAACACGACGCCCACGGCGATCTGCACCTCGGGAACCGGGCGCGAGGCGACCCGGCGTGGGTAAGTCGCGACCGTGCCGTCGCGGTGCGCGGCGCAGAATCGGGTGAGCGGGCAGACGGGGCAGCTCGGTTGCGCGGGGGTGCAGACCAGGGCTCCGAGCTCCATCATGGCCTGGTTGAAATCCCCCGGCCGCCGCCGGGCGAGCAGGCGATCCGCCTCCGCCTGGAACGCCGCGTGGGATGCCGCTTGGTTGGCAGGGGCTGCCATCGTCAGCAAACGCGCGAGCACGCGCTTGACGTTGCCGTCCACCACGGCATGCGGTCGGTCCAAGGCAATGCTCAACACGGCCGCGGCGATGTAATCCCCGACCCCCGGCAGAGCGCGAAAGTCGTCCCACCGGTCGGGGACGCGGCCACCGCAGCATGCGGCCAGCATTTCGGCGGCCCGGTGAAGGTTGCGCGCTCGCGCGTAGTAGCCGAGACCTTCCCACATCTTCAGCACGTCTCCCAGGTCGGCGGCGGCGAGCTTCCGCAGAGTCGGGAATTGCGTGAGAAACCGCCGGTAATAGGGCAGAGCCGTGTTGACCTGGGTCTGCTGCAGCATCACCTCGGATACCCAGATGCGGTAAGGATCGCGCGTCTCGCGCCAGGGCAGCCGCCGGCGGTTGCTCTCATACCAGGCGAGCAGCCTGCGGCGCAGGCCGCGCATTTCGACAGGTGTCAGCATGGAACAATGTGTCTCTTTCCTGAAAATCCTGTAGATCCTGTCTGACCGAGTTCTTCAGCTAACTCATTTCTTTCCCAGTATCCGGCCGAGCATATCCTGCACGTCCGTGACGGATTCCTGGCAGGCGGAGCCCACGCAGAGGTGGGTTGCGGTCTGGCCCTGCACGACCTGCAAGCCTTCCGTGTAGCCGGCGAACCGGGAAAGCTGTGAGGCATTGTCGCCCGATTTGAGCTGAGTCACCTGGTTCGGCGTGAACGTCAGGTTGAGGGCCGACAACAGCCGTTCGGCATCGGGCGAGCCGCTCTCACCGGCGACGACGATGTCCTGACCTGGGCGCAGGGCGAAGTCCAGCCCGCACAGGAAAAACGTGAAGGCCGACGGCTGCCGGCCGATCGTGCCGGCGAAGGCGCGGATCAATTGATCGGCTTTGTCCGCCCAGGCCGTCTCCCCGGTGAGCCGGGAGAGCCAGAGCAGGTTCATCAGCGCCACCGAGTTGGCCGAGGGGATGGCCCCGTCATAAAGCTCCTTGGGTCGCACGGGGAGCTCCTGGTTCTGGGCGCCGATCAGGAAAAAGCCGCCGCCGGCCTCATCCCACAGCTCCTGCAGCATGACCTCCTGGAGGGCCGCCGCCGTCTCGGCCCAGGCGACATCGAAGGTGCTGCGGTACAGGTGCAGCAACCCGAAGATGAAGAAGGCATAATCGCCGGCCTGGCCGTTAATTGCGCGCTCCCCCTCCCGGTACCGGTGGAAGAGCCGGCCGTCGCTGCCGTGCAGTGTCGCGAGAATAAACCGTGCCGCCTTCTCGGCGGCCTCGGCATAGTCTCTGCGCCCGAGAGCTCGTGCGCCCTGGGCGAGCGCGGCGATCATCAACCCGTTCCAGTCGGTCAGGACCTTGTCGTCCTTGAGCGGGTGGATGCGGGTGGTGCGCGCGGCGAACAGCCGGGCGCGCGCCTCTTTCCAGCGCTGGTGCAGCTGCG
>JBFYWX010000528.1:0-3870 GCA_041310825.1 Desulfobacteraceae bacterium
CTGCTGGCGGCGGTGCCGGACATCGACGTGCCCAAGGGGCTGCAGGCGGCCGCCCGCGAGCTGCCCGAGGAGCCCGCCGCCCCGCCCGCGGGATGCCGCTTCCGGCCGCGCTGCCCGGAGGCCGATGAGCGCTGCGAGCGCTTCGACGGCGAGTGGGTCCGGGTCGGGGAGGATCACCGGGTGCGCTGCTGGCGGGCCAAGTAACTTAACTGCGGTTGTTTAGGACCTTCGCCTCCTAAAAGAGGGGCATTGGCGCAACGTTGAGATACGCTGCGAACGGGTCAGCGCACGCCCGATCAACCGGGAGGCTCCGTTCGTGGGCTTATTCGGGAGCTTTTCGGCACGGGCAGGCCCGCTGGCTCAAGCGGTGCTGCCGCGATACCGCGTTCGGAGAAAGCCCGGAACTTCCCAACTTCATCTTTCCCGGTGAGTTGCTACTTGTGATCGATAATCTTCCGGACCGCCTGAAGCATCTCGCTTATCTCGTACGGCTTGTTCAGGAACCCCTGCGCCCCGATACTGATCAAGAGGTGCGTGGGGGGATCCGGGGAGAATCCGCTGACGATCAGCACCTTGACCTTTGGGTCCATTTTCACCAACTCTTCAAGGCAGCGCTTGCCACCCATCCCGGGCATGAGCAGATCGAGAATGATGAGATGGATCCGGCCGCGATGCTCCCCGTAGATGCTCAGAGCGCCCTCCCCATCGTATGCCGTCAGCACGTTATAACCGAAATGGCTGAGCACTTGCCGGCCTAAGGCAAGAACAGGCTCCTCGTCATCCACGACAAGGATGGTTTCGGACCCACCGACAATTTCCGGCAGCACCAGGGCATCCTCATCGGCCGCCGTTGCAGTGACGACCGGCAGGAAGATCTTGAAGATGGTGCCGACCCCAAGCCGGCTCAAGCACTCAATCGAGCCGCCATGGCCTTTTATGACCCCGTAGACGATCGCCAGGCCGAGACCTGAGCCTTTACCGGGCCCTTTGGTGGTGAAAAAGGGCTCGTAAATGTGTTCCATTATTTTTTCGTCCATTCCGCGGCCCGTGTCTTCTACGGTCAGCACGACATGATTCCCCGGTGTCAAACCGGAGTGTTTTCGGCAGAAGGATTCGTCCAGTGCAATGTTCTCGGTCTTGACTATGATCCGGCCTCCATCCGGCATGGCATCCGAGGCATTTACCGCAAGGTTCATCAGGACTTGTTCGACCTGAAACGGATCGGCATCCACCGCATGCAACTCCGGGGCGAGCTGCAGATCGATGGAGACCATTTTGGGGATGGTGCGCTGAAGGAGGCTGGTGGTCTCATGCACCACGTGGTTGATATCAATGGGCCGCTTTCGGCTCTCCATCTTGCGACTGAAGGAGAGAAGCTGGCGGGTGAGCTCGCTGCCTCGTTTGGCCGCCTTGATGAGCTGCTTCAATTCATTCTCGCCCTGGCCCCCCCAGGATTTTCCAAGCAGAAGCAGCTCGGCATAGCCCTGGATCGCATGGAGCAGGTTATTGAAATCGTGGGCGATCCCACCGGCGAGGGTGCCGACCGCCTCCATCTTCTGGGCCTGGAGGAGTTGGGTCCGGAGTGATTTCTCCAGGCTCGTGTCGATCACGAAGCTGAGCAGGCCGGGCTCGCCCAGATGATCGATCCGGGTGACCCAGATGGCGATGTCAAAGCAATCCCCGTTTTTCTTGATGCCTTTCGCCTCGTAGTTCGAAGAAACCGCTCTTCCTGCCAGCCTGTCTTTTTGCCGCTGGCGGACAACGTCACGATAGTGGGGCGCGTAGAGCTCTTCCTCGCGCAATCCGATGACCTGCGCCGCAGTCTCATAACCGAACATCTCCACGCAGGCAGGGTTGACATAGACAAACCGTTCTTTCTGAACGATGCGCATGGCGATGGGGGAGGATTCGATGATGAGCCGCATCCTCTCCTCGGATGCCGCCAGGGCCTCCTCCGCCCGCTTGCGTTCAGTGACATCGACAAGAAAACCTTCAATAAAAAGAAGCTCATCGCCCCGAAACACCCCCACCCCGTACTTTTCCACCCAACGCCACTCACCCGAACGGTGCCGAAGCCGGAAAAAGTAGTGGAAGGGTTTTCCCTCGGCGAGCGCCCCACGAACGAGCGCCGGGATCCATTCCATGTCGTCGGGATGGGTGAGATCGGTAAAAGCCCTGCCGCCCTCCAGGAACTCCGCCTTGCCGTAGCCGGTGAGCCGTTCCACCTCGTCGTTCAGGAAAAAACAGGTGAACCTTTGATCATTGCGCGAGAGATAGATCACCCCGGGCGCATTCTCCGCCAGCAGGCGAAACTGCTCCTCATTCTGGCGGAGCGCCGCCTCTGCTTTTTTACATTGCTGCAGCTCCTGTTCGAGTTGGGCCAGTTGCTGCCTTAGCTCCGCAACTTCGGCCGTCAGTTGATCCTTGGTCTTCGATCTCTTCGTCATCGACTGAACCTCTCAAAACGCGACAGTCAGGACCCTCTTATCCGAAACGAACCATCCGATGCGCTGTTCCATAACGGAGGCATCCGCAGAATTCAATATCACAACTTTTTATAAAATGCAGCTATCTTTCAAGGAATTAAGATGCAACACCTTGAATGCGCACAGCTTTTTTAGTAGTATGGATTTTTTTGACCAGCGGCAGAGACCGGAAACCCAACCCAAGCGGAGCCCACCATGTTCGATCGTTTGCTCAACACCCCGGAAACCGAAATCGCCGCCCGCATCGGCGGCCTTCAGTCCGGCCTGCGCCGCCGCGGGCTCGACGCGGCCCTGATTCTCCAGAAGGCGGATCTTTTTTACTATAGCGGGACCATCCAGCAGGCCCACCTCTACGTGCCGGTCGAAGGCGAGGCGCTCCTGATGGTCAACAAGGTCCTCAAGCGGGCCCAGGCCGAATCCCCCCTCTCCCGGATCGTGCGCCTGGCGAGCCCCAAGATGATCCCCGAGATTCTCGCCCCGATGGGGCTTCCCCGGCCGAAGCGGCTGGGACTCGAGCTCGATGTGCTTCCGACCAACATCTATTTTCTGCTGGCCGGCCTCTTCGAGGGAGCCGAGCTGACCGATGTGTCCGGCGAGATCCGCCTGCAGCGCGCGGTCAAATCCCCCTACGAGATCGAGCTCATGCGCGAGGCGGCCCGCTATTCCGACAAGGTGGCCGCGGCGGTTCCGGAGCTCATCCGCAAGGGGATGACCGAGATCGAGCTCGCCGGCCGGGTGGAGGCCGAGGCCCGCCGCATGGGCCACCAGGGCATCGTGCGCATGCGCCTGTGGGGCAGCGAGCTCTTCTACGGACACCTCCTGGCCGGGCCTTCGGGCGAGGTGTCGAGCTACCTCGCCTCCCCGACCGGGGGCAGCGGGGTGAGCCCGGCCGTGGCCCAGGGCTCCGGGTTCCGGCCGATCCGCCGCCGCGAGCCGGTCCTGGTGGACTATGTCTTCGCCTACCGCGGCTACATCTCCGACCACGCCCGTATCTTTTCCATCGGCCCCCTTCCCGAGGACCTGGCGCAGGCCCACAGCGCCATGGTCGCACTTCAAGGGCGGATCATGGCGATGGCTCAGCCCGGCACGGCGTCCGGGGCGGTCTACGATTTTGCTTTAGAGCAGGCAGATGCCGCGGGCTACGGCCGCCATTTCATGGGGACGGGCGAGGAACGGATCCGCTTCGTCGGCCACGGGGTGGGGCTGGAGCTAGACGAGTTTCCGTTCCTGAACGCCGGCCAGAGTCTGCCCCTGAAGGAGGGTATGGTGATCGCCCTCGAGCCCAAGCTCGTCTTCCCCGGCAAGGGCGCGGTCGGAATCGAGAACACCCACCTCGTCACCGCCGGCGGCCTGGAGCGGCTGGGAAGCTTCCCGGACGAGGTGT
>JBFYWX010000530.1:0-5075 GCA_041310825.1 Desulfobacteraceae bacterium
CTGGCTCAAGCGCACCGCCTCGCCGACCAGCGCGCGGCGGAACTGGAGGCGGTCTTGTCCGCCGTGCCAGCGGCGGTGTGGATCGCCCACGACGCTGATTGCCGGCATATCACTGGCAACCAGACCGCCGACGACTGGCTGCGCCTGCCCAGTGGCGGGGAGTCCTCCCTGACCGCTCGGGACGGGGAGCGGCCCACCCACTTTAAGGTCCGGCGGTACGGGCGCGACTTGCAGGGCGAGGAGTTGCCGGTGCAGCAGGCGGCCCGGGGGCTCGAGGTACGAGATTGTGAGATGGAGATCGTGCTCGCTGACGGCAGGGTCCGCACCCTCTTTGGCAACGCCACCCCCTTGCGTGATGCCGAGGGTCGCCCCCGCGGGAGTGTCGCCGCCTTTGTCGACATCTCCGAGCGCAAACAGATGGAAGAGGCATTGCGCCACCAAGTCCAACTCAAACGCCACTACCTCGACACGGTACAGAGCCTCATCGTGGCCTTAGATGCCGAGGGGCGGATCAGCATGATTAATCGTAAGGGGCGCGAAACCCTGGGTTACAGCGAGCCGGAGCTGCTGGGGCTCAACTGGTTCGAAAACTGCCTCCCGCAACCGGCGGGGATGGACGAGATCTACCCGATTTTTCGTAGAATCATGACCGGTGAGCTGGAGGCCGCCGAGTACCTCGAGAACCCGATTCAGTGCCGTGATGGGCGGCAGCGCCTGATCGCCTGGCACAACGCCAATCTCACCGATAATAACGGCCTGATCACCGGCACCCTCAGCTCCGGCGAGGACATCACCGAGCGCAAACAGGCCGAAGAGGCCCTGCGCGCCAGCGAGGCGCGCTTCCGCCAGCTCGCCGACGCCATGCCGCAGTTGGTTTGGACGGCCGACCCCGACGGCCGCGTGAACTATCGCAACAACATCCGTTTCGCGGCCTATGCCGCCACGAACCAGACCACCGAAGGCCTGGTGGATTGGATACCCCTGTTACACGCCGAGGATATCCCCCGTACCCTGGAGGCCTGGCAGGGTGCGATCGCCAGCGGGAATTCCTATGCGTGCGAGCACCGGGTACGCATGGCCGACGGCACGATGCGCTGGCATTTAAGCCGTGCCGAGCCGGTGCGGGATGTGGCGGGATCCATCGTCAAGTGGATTGGCACCACCACTGACATCCAGGATGTCAAGCAGGCCCAGGAAAGGTTACGAGAGGCTGACCAGCGCAAGAGCGAATTCCTGGCGACACTCGCCCACGAGTTACGCAACCCCCTCGCCCCCATCCGTCACGCGGCGGAGATCTTGCGGCTGCAGGCCCCATCCGATCCGGCGCTACGGGCGGCTCACGACATCATTGACCGCCAGATCCGGCACATGGTGCGGCTCATCGATGATCTCCTGGAGGCGAACCGCATCACCCGGGGACAGCTTCGGTTGCAACGCGAACGGGTAGAACTGGGGGTGCTCTTGGAGCAGGTATTGGCCATCTTCCGCCCCCAGGCCGAGCAGGCGGGCCTCACCCTCCGGGTAACCGTGCCCTCGGCTCCCATCTCTCTTGATGCGGATCCGGTGCGTCTGGCACAGGTATTTCTGAATCTCCTCAACAATGCCTGCAAGTACACCGGGCGGGGGGGGACGATCCGCCTCGACGCCAGGTGTGACGGAGCGGCAGTGGTCGTGACGGTCGCCGACACCGGCATCGGCATCGCGGCGGAGCACCTGCCCCGGGTATTCGAGATGTTTTTTCAGCTCGATGCCGGCTCGGGGCCATCGCAGGGTGGGTTAGGGATCGGGCTCGCCCTGGCGCGGGGGCTGGTCGAGCTACATGGCGGACACATTGAGGTAAGGAGCCCGGGCCCGGGCCAGGGCACCGAGTTTACCGTGTGTCTGCCAACCCTGGCCGCACCCCCGGCCGAGCCGGCACGGATCGCCGAAGAGCGCGACGCCTCCATGCCCTTTGGGGCGGCCCGCATCCTGGTGGTGGATGACAATGCGGACGTCCTCGAATCCCTGGCCATGCTGCTCGAACTGACCGGCTATGCCGTGGCCAAGGCGCGCGATGGCCAGGAGGCGATCGAGATCGCCGAGTGTTTTCGACCCCATCTGGTCCTGCTCGATATCGGTCTACCGAGGCTCGACGGCTATGGCGTCTGCCGGCACATTCGCGACCAACCCTGGGGAAAAGACATGCGTATCATCGCCTTGACCGGGCGGGGACAGGATGACGCCCGCCGCCGGTCCCGCGAGACCGGGTTCGATGGTCATTTGGTCAAACCGGTCGACCCTGCCGACCTGCGGCAACTCCTGACGGAGTTGCCCTGACCCCCGCTATTCCCCGGCTGGAGGGTGTCACTCATGTTTCAGGGATTTTTTGCCTTCACTTCGATTGGCATCACCATGGGATCGGTGTCGAAGATTCCCGGGGATGACCGAACGCAGACCTTGCGTAAGAACGAAGGGATTGACCCCGTTATATAGGGGGATAGCGCCGTACGATTTAGATCGGGCCCCTGGACATGGATGCGGCCAACACCTCGTTCCGTCAACTCCCTGGCAAGCAAGATCAAAGCCGCGACGCCAGAGTCAAATACTTTGTTTACTCCTGTAAGATCGAGCACACAGCTAGTAATGCCCTCATCGGCTGATTTTCCGATGGCGATGAGCTGAAAGATGCAGCGTAGGTCAAGCGGACCCCTGATACGGATATGCAAGACTCCCTCCTGGATGTCATAGTCAAGGTCCGCCGCACGGGCTGTTGACTCCCAAGCAGAGCGGCGCCATAGCCCCGATCCCCATTCATCGCGGCCATATCCCAGCCCGACGGTCACCGCTTGGCGCCGATTGCTCCGGGGCGCGCGCTGTAAAGGTGGCAAAGACAATTGTTTCATATCTAATTTCTCCTCGTGTGATATTTGGGGCATTCCAATCTTTGCCCAGAGCAAAGGAGGAAGCCTGAAAATCCGCGCTTGATCGATTCATCAACCGCGTCTCGTGATATCGCAATTAAATCGCCGCCCGGTGCTGGAGAGGCGAGTGACGATTAGGCCATCAGCCAGGGGATAGGAGCCGAACCGATTCCCGCTTATCGACTGCGTAACATTCGCAGCACAATGCTTCGAGTTTCGGCCGGTCCAGTACCGTGATGTGGCCCCGGTGGTATTCGATCACGGCCTGCTTCTGCAAGCGGCCGGCGGCTTCCGTGACCCCTTCGCGACGCACGCCGAGCATATTGGCGATCAGCTCCTGGGTCATGATCAACTGGTTGCCAGGGAGGCGATCAAGGGACAGCAACAGCCAGCGGCACAATTGTTGATCGATGGAGTGATGGCGGTTGCAGACCGCTGTTTGGGCTATTTGGGTGATCAAGGCCTGGGTGTAGCGCAGCAAGAGCACCAACAGGCTGCTATAGAGGTTTACCTCATCCTTGAAGCGCTTCCCTGGGAGCCGGTAGGCGAAACCGGCGCTTTGGACAACGGCGCGGCAGGTAGTGGATTGGCCGCCCGTGAAGAGGGCCATGCCGATCATGCCCTCGTATCCCACCACGGCGATCTCCGCGGAAGCGCCATTTGTCGTTAAATAAAGCAAGGAGACGATGGCGTCCGTCGGAAAATAGACATGCTGCGCGACAGCCCCGGACTCTTGCAGAACTCGGCCCAAGGGCATGGGGGCCAATTCAAGGAAGGGAAAAATGCGCTGCTGAACCTCCATGGGCAAGGCCGCAAGGAGTTGATTTTGTTGCGGCCTATGCGCATCAGATATTTCTGTGACCATCGGGTTTGCTTCCCTTTCTTACTGCCGCGTTACTGGGCAGATTACCATTAAAATCGTCTGGTACCGGCTGCGCCGGGGTGATGAAGGCCTTTTGTAGTAGCCGAAGTTTCGGCGTGCTTTAATGGTGGAAGGGATTTGTCAAGTTGACTATCCGTGGAAACACCCAGGGATGGCTGAGGATAAAAAAAACCCAGCAGACTCATGTCAATGCTGGGTTTTTTGTTATCTGTCAAGCCCCGCGTGAGCATGTACCGAGACGGAGTTACCCGTTATTCTTAGCCAGGGATGTGCCTCGCCTTTTGAGAGAAGAGGCACGGTGTGCCCGACAGACGGCACGCACGACGTCGAATCGATCCACCCGGAGCCCGGCCAGCGATGAATCTGAACTTACATAAAAATGCGCGGACCACGCCGGCGATTCGCCAGGAGCGGCGTGACCACCCAGTCGGAACGGGAACTGTGGATGGCTACGGAAACCCGCGGATAGTTGGTGGATAGCGCGGGCGATGAGGGCCTCGGCGCGGGGCTCGGAACGCAGATGCTCATGCGCCTCCTGCACGCAATTCTTGAGTTGGGACGAAAAATCCGGGGTGAGTAATTGGGTTGGCATGTCGGCGGCGGAAATCCTAGATACCCAGCCGCGATCGGCCGATCCCGCTTTAAATGCACGGCGCGCCCTCGCGGTGGGAGCGGCCTGACAGATCACACGGGGCCTGGCACCTAGGCTTGTTCAGTTCCCTGGGAGGAACGGCCCTGGTTGAACTACCCTTGTCGTCGGTAGCGAATTCGAGCGGCAACCAGGGGGGCGAACAAGGTGACCATCAGCACGACAGGCCAGATGTTCCCATCTTTGAAGGTGTAGGCCGCCAGCATCTCCGCCCAAGACTTGCCTTGCATCACGCCACCAAAGCCAAACTCGAAAATGAGAGTCAGGCTCAACCATAAAAGCCCAACGTGGATACACCACGAAGGCGTGCTCAGTTCAAGCCACCGGGCGAGCGCAACCGCCACCATGACGATGAAGAAGCAAAGAAACAGGCCGCTGAGGAAAAAAGCGACTGGCTTGCTCAGGTTTGGCAAGAGCATGGCCTCACGGAAGATCCCACTCAGCATGGCCAGCACCAAGATCAGAAGCCAGGCAGCGACGGATTTGAGTACAAGCATGAATTGCCCCTGACGCTTAACCATGCTCATGGCACCACCGCTTCAAGCGGGCGCCGCCAAGACCTTGGCATTCCCGCATCCGAAATTAAACGTTGAAGCGGAAATGCACCACGTCGCCGTCCTTGACGACGTACTCCTTGCCCTCG
>JBFYWX010000009.1:0-10792 GCA_041310825.1 Desulfobacteraceae bacterium
GGCGGCCGGTGCGCGAGGCAGAGCGTTCGCTGCGAGGCTTTAACCTGTTTGCCGGAGAGGATTTGGACCTGTTCCAGGCACTGCTGCGCGGAGAGTTCAACATCTCCGGCTTTCAGAACAAAGATCTGGCGCAACGGCTGCAGAAAGCCAGCCGAAAGGTCTCGGCGCTGCTCAAGCGTATGCGGGGTCACGGCCTGATTAAGAAGATAGGACATAGCTACAAGTAATACCTGACGGCCTTGGGACGACGAGTGGCAGCCACAGCGTTACGCGTGCGGGAGATGACCATCATCCCAACGCTGTGTGCAACCCGCGTCCAAGCGTAAAATTTTTGTCACCGTTTTGCATACAAAAAAACTCATAAGAGACTAATGACATGCCGGGGCGGCGGCCTCAAGCGGAGGTCAGCACTTCCATGATTTTGGCGTACCCAAGCGCTGCTTTACCAAGCTGCTCGATGTCGATGTACTCGTCAACGGTGTGAGCCAGGTTTTCGCGCGAGGGGCCGAAGCCGACAGTCCGGATCCCCCTCTCCCCCGCGTAGTGGCTGCCGTTGGTACAAAACGAGTAATGCGAGATCTGCGATTGCAGGTCGACGGCATGGAGTCCGTCCAGTATGCTCCGGATAAAAGGTGCCTGGGCATCTTGCAGCCAACCGGGGAAGAAGCGCTCGGCCGCGATATCGCAGCCGGTGTAGCACGTGGCCCTCCCACCCGCATAGCTCGCAGCTGCATTGAAGCCCTCCACCTCGCTTGTCAGTTTCAGAATGAGTGCTTCCAGCGGCGCCATCACCCCCGCCGGGTCTTCGCCGACCAGCAATCGGCGGTCGCAGGTGACCCGACAATAATGGGGAATGACCGAAGCGCCCGGATAGGGTTGTGATTTGATGTCGGTGACCACCAGGATCCCCTCACCCAGCACCGGATGAGACCGGGTTTGCAGCGTGTGGAGAGAATCGATGAGACGGCACATGTGATAAACCGCGTGAATGCCTTTGGCGGGGTTGGCGGAATGGGCCGGCACCCCGTGGGTTTCGAGCACGATCTCGGCCCGCCCCCGCTGCCCGATCTTTAGATCCAACTCGGAGGCTTCGCCGATAATGACATAGTCGGGATCCAACCGCCGGCTGATCTCCCGTGCGGCCACACCCTCGAAGCATTCTTCGTGCACGCCTCCGGCCACGCAGATCTCGCCGGCAAAATCCCCGCCCGTTGCGCGGGCAAATTTTTCACCGGCGACGATCATGGCGCTCAGCGCCCCTTTCATGTCCGAAGCGCCGCGGCCGAACACCTTGCCGTCGGAAACCTCGCCGCCGAACGGATTGCGCGTCCATCGCGGTTTGCTATCCACCGGGACGGTGTCCACATGCGCGTCGAAGAGGATGCGGGGTCCCTCCCGACGGCCCTTGATCCGGCCGACAATGCTCCCGTACCGATCCACCGAGACCTCGTCGAACCCGAAGGCCGGGAAAATCTCGCCCAGCTTGCGGACCAGGTCCCCCTCCTGCCCGGAATAGCTTTGGATTTGAATCAGGCTGCTGCACAGCTCGGCCGTTTTGGTCTCAAGAGTGTGTATCATCGCATGGATTCCATACGAGAATTCGCATGGCGCGGCGCGCAATGGCGTGCGCATGCGGATGCGGATGCGGAGCGGGGGGCGGATGCGACCCGAGCCCACCGAGGCTCCGGAAGATGCCTCACAGCCGTCCGCGGCGGCATACTATCGCCAGGTCTGAAACCAGTGCGAAAACCGGTTGAACTTGAAGGTGATGACATCGTTCATCAGGTCCATCAGCTTGAGGCTGGCCGGGCCCGGCGCCGTGAGCACGCGATCCTCGCAGCGTTCGACCGGTGCGACCTTGGTGACCGAGTGCGAGATGAAGATTTCATCGGCTGCGTAAAATTCCCCGGGCAGGATCTCCCCCCAGCCCCTATCGGCGTTTCTTTGAAATCGAAAACCGCCCTGCGTTGTCGTCAATTGCCGGTCTAGACCGCACCAGGGCGGGATATCCCATGGCCCTGGTGCGGCACTTGCCTCGGCTGGGTCCAAAGGACTATTTGAGACCTACACCCTTCATGGCACGGTTGAACAGATCCTCTCCCAGCATCTCCTTGAGTTGTGGCCAGACATCCTTGCGGATGGCATTGGCACAGGCGTCCAATTCTGCTTGACTGAGGGTCACGATGGTCCAGCCGTTTTCTTCCTTGAGAGTTTTGAGGTAATCATCCTCTTCGGTCTGAACCTGTTTCCAGCGGATGGCCGACGCTTTGTTGGCGGCCTCTCTGAGCCCCTTCTGAAGGTCCGCCGGCAGTTTTTCCCAAATTTTCATGTTGATGGTGATGAAATGGTTTTCGAAATAATCATTGTAGCGGACGAAGACTTTGTTGACATCCCGGAACGACCACGCCTGGAAGGCTCCGCCGCCCATTTGACCATCGGCGACCCCGGTTTGGATGGCGCTGTAGGTCTCGGCATAGGGGATGGGGGTCGGGATGTAACCAAGCCGCTTGTAGGTGAGTTCGCAGGCCTTCAGGGGCATGACGCGGATCTTCATCTTTTTGTCCACGTTGGGATCCCCGGGGGAGGGGGGCATGGACCGCAACGACACGCCGGCGACGCCCACCGGAAACACCGCCAAAGCCATAATGCCGTGTTCGGCCCATAGGCCTTTGCAGATATCCAAGGCCCAGCCGCCTTCACCGTAGGCCTTTTCGGCCTCTTGCAGGTCCCGAACGACGTAAGGCATGTAGTAGGCGAAATTGAGCTTGGGGTCGTAGGCGGCGTTGGCGATCTGAAAGCCCATCTCGACATTGCCGCGCATGATGAGCTCGAACGTTTCGGTCCAGTCCCCCAGCTGGTTGTTGGGGAAGATGGCGACCTCGATCTTGCCCTTGGTCTTCTCCTTGACCAGCTCGGCAAACTTCTTTGCGGTTTGGTCATAAGGGGTGTCGACCGGGTTGGCATGCCCCATTTTGAACTTGAACTCCGGGGCGGCCCCCGCGACCGAGCCGAGGCTGGCGATAAAAGTCAACGTGAGCATGACAAGGAAAAATTTTCTCATTCAAACACCTCCCTGGGTTGTAATGGGTTCTTGCCGGAGATCAGGTGTCGCTTTGCCCGTTATCCTCGCGTCGGATCACCCCCTTTCAAAGAGACCGATTGCAGCATGGCCGGCGTTATTTGATACCCATCACCAGGCGCGGCAGGAAGAGCGCCAGCTCCGGGATGTAGGTCGTGATAATCACCACGGGCAACTGCACCACCAGCATGATCTTCAGAGCGGGCTTGACGTATTCGTCGAAGGAAGCCCCCCCGATCCGCCCTCCCAGGTAAAGGATGGGCGCGCAGGGCGGGGTGACGTTTCCCAGACCGAGGTTGGTCCCTACAATGGCAGCGAAATGCACCGGGTGCACCCCGATCTCCAGCATGAGAGGCAGCAGCAGCGGGGCGGCGAGCATGGTCCCGCTGAAGTCGTCCATCATCATGCCGATCAGGAGCAGAAAGAAATTGACTAGGATCAGGATGACATACTTGTTTTCGGACAGGCTCAGGAGAAATTCCGCCAGCTGCTGGGGGATCTGCTGCATGGTGTAGATTCTAGCCAGGATGGCGACGAAAAAGAGCATCAAGGCACAAACGCCGCTGGTGACGGCCGACGTGGCCAGGGACTGCCCCAAGACCGACAGGTTGAGCTCCCGGTGAATGAAAAAACCGACCAGGATCCCATAGAGCACGGCGATGGCCGCCGACTCGGTCGGTGTGCAGATGCCGCCGTAAATGCCCCCGAGAATGATCACCGGCATCAGCAGGCTCCATACGCCGGTGCGGGTGGCGTGGCCGATGACCTGCACCTTGCGCTTCAGCGGCAACGGTGGCTCGACCCGGACGTTGGGCAGTTTCCTGACTTCGAAATAGTTGAGAAGGCACATCAGGATGGTCATAAGGATGCCCGGAAGAACGGTGGCCAGGAAGCAGGCGGCGACCGACTGCTGGGTCACCCAGGCATAAAGGATCATCGGGACGCTGGGCGGGATGAGCTGGCCGAGAACGGAGGCGCAGCTCACCATGGCCACGGAATAAGGCCGGGGGTACCCGTAATCCTCCAGCCGGGGGATCATGATCCCGCCGATGCAGGCCACCGCCGCAGAGCAGGTCCCCGCGATCGAGCCGAAGATGGCGCAGGCGACGATCGTGGCGGCCCCCATGCCGCCCCGCATTCTTCCCAAGATGGCCTGGGCGAAGCCGGTCAACCGCTGGGCGATGCCCGACGAGGACATGAGCGCCCCTGCCATGATGAAAAAGGGCATGGACAGCAGGGTGAGGGAGTTCAGGGAATAGTAACCGACCGGAAGCAGGAATCCGAAACTCAGATCATAGGCCACCCCCAGAAAGATGGCCGCCGCCATGAAGCACAGGGGAACGGGCAGACCGACGACAATCAGTCCGATCAGCAGGGCAAGGTTGGCGGCAATCAGCATGTGAAATCCTCAGTGGGTGGCGGCAACCGGCTGCGGTTGACGCAAATACGTCTTCAGGGGCAGGCATCGGCTGCACCGCGAAGCCATCCGGGGATTTTAGCGGTGCTCAGACCCCTGCGGTTCGCAAACGGTTCGGGTCAACCGCGTTCGCTCTCACCGTGCACGGGCACGCGCCCCGTCGCCGTGAGCAGGTGGTCGACGAATTCCACCCCGAAATAAAAGACCATCAACACGGCGCAGATGAATATGCTGACTTGGGAGTAGATCATCGGGATCATGAGCGTAAACGATCGCTGCCACTTGGTAATGCCCCACAAGACATAGTGCCAGCCCCAATACGCCATGAAAATGGAAAGCCCCACGGAAAGCAGGGCCACGGCGGTTTTGATCCATGCCAGTTTCCGGGGGTCCTTGACGAGGGCGTTGACCAAGTCGGCCTTGATGTGCGTGCGATTGGCAGTGCCCCAGGAGGCCCCCATGAAATAGAGCCAGAACCCGGCCATCGTGGCGAGCTCTTCCACCCCCATCAGGGGTTTGACAAATACGTAACGCAGGGTCACCTGCACGATGACCAGGGTCAGGATGGTCAGGGAGGCCAATACCATGATCGACTTCTGAATGGTCTCCATGATTTTCCACAGCCGGGTCTGCATGATCCCGATCATGGGCGGGCGGCCTCCTGTAAAAGCGTCTCAATCGAAAAAACAAAAGCAGCCGAGGATCAAAAGGGCATGGGGTGCGGCTGGCAACACTCCATCCCGGGCGTCCCTGGGTTTTCTTGAGAAAGGGGAGCCGGTCGCTGCATCCATAAAAAATCGCTAAATGCTACAACAGCAGCTATGGAAAGTAAACAGAAACTCATGGTTCTCGACGATCTGATTCATTATTCAATGCGCACTGCGCCTGCCTACGACCCACCTCTTGATTGTTGAATACGTCCAGTGTTGCACGATCAACCCAAACGACGGGAAAACGCAATGGAGGGAATTTGGTTTATCGATTTTGCAGATTCTTCCCTTGAGCCATCTTGTTGCCGGCTGCGACAACCTGGCTCAGGAAAAGCGCCATAAAAATAAAATGGGGATGACGTCTCAAGCGGATTGAAGGGATGAACCGGGTCCGATAGCGACGGGCAGAAGGCGGCGGTTAGGGCGCCGCCTCCGGCGCGGTCATGAGATTACTGCACCAAGGCAACACCGATATAGAAAACCACCGCTATCTCGACCGTGAAAATAACGCCATACAGAATATATTTCCAAACCGGAAAGTCCTCAAAAATCGTGTTGGCGCGCGCCAGGGTCCGCGGCCCGACGGGAGAGGCGTACAATGCATACGGATCCCTGGACGTATCGTTCGTTGAGTGGGTGTGCGTGCTCACTTCAGTCTTCCTTTCGCCATACATCCGCCGCGCACCTTGCCTCATTCTCCGCCCACCAAAATGAGGGTGAGGTCGGAGGGGCTGTGGAGCATTTTTGCGGCACGGCTTTCCAAAGCGAACTATTTGATGGCCGAGCTGCCTCGCCGGCCGAAAGCGAGGATGTTGCACCCCTCCCGCGCCGCCTCGGCCAGAATGTCACGGGCGATGCCCGCTACCATGGCCTGGCGCACGACGGTGATGTTTTCTTCACGCAGGCCTGCGGCGGTCAGCTTTTCTCCGGCCTTTTCGACAGTTTGCTAACCCGGTTCGGTGTAAAAGGGTACCACTCTTGCGATTTCGCGGGCGACCGACCGGGCCGAATCATGGGCGGTCCCGAGTTGCAGCCGCGCGCTTAGATCGGCCAGAATGCGCCAGTCCGGAAGCGTTCCTGCCGGACCGGGCTTTACCGGCCGCAGTCGCCGGACCCGGCCTTCGGTGTTCGTGAAGCTGCCCTCCTGCTCCAGAAACGTGGCGGCGGGCAGGACGACCTGGGCCCCTTCGGCACCGTCGCGCAGAAGAAAATCCTGGACGACCAAAAACTTAACGCCGGCAGAAAGCGCCTGGAACTCCTCCGGTTGCAGGCAATCGCCGCCCAGAAGGTATAAGCCTTTCAGCGCCCCCCGCCGGGCCATCTCCTTCAGCTGGGCCAGCTCCGAGCCTGGCTCGGCCGGGATCGGCCGGCCCCAGATGGCGGCCAGCCGCGCGCGGCCGGGTTCGTCCGAGAGCGGGAGGTCGCCGGGGAGCCGGTTCGGCCGCATGCCCATGTCCGCCGCCCCCCGGGTGTTGATGTGCCGGCACAGGGGGTGGATGCCGCTCCTGGCTTGTCCGATCCGCCCGGTCAGCAGGGCGAGGGTGGCGAGGGCCTCCACATTGAAATCGCCCCGTGGCCCGTCGGCCACATCCTCGGAATAGACCATCGCAAGCGAGGCGGCGGCGGCGCAGGCGGAGGCAACCTCCTCCAGGACCGAATCGGGTATTCCAAGTGAGCCGGCCGGCTGTTCGGTCGCGTGCGTCGCGAGCGATTCCTTCAGTGCGGCGAGCCGCTGCGGGTGCCGGCCGGCGAAGGCGGGATCCACGAGTCCCCGCTGCAGCACGCGATGGCTGAGAAGCGCCAGGAACTCGCCTTCTTGCCCCCGGGGGACGGAGAGCGCCGGGGCGGCGAACTCCCCCAGGGCCAGCGGGCCGGAGGCGATGCAGATCAGCCGGCGGCCGTGGGTGCGGCTTGCGCGCCGCAGAGCCGCCGCCACGATCGGGTTCTCCTCCTCGATGTGATCGCCCACGGCGATGATGACCGCGGCCTGCTCGATGTCAGGCAGGGCGATCGGCATCACGCGTTCTCCGATGACCCGGGAGAGGGTGGCCATGGAGGTGGCGAAGGCCCGGCTTCCGGGGAAATCCAGGTGGTTCGATTTGAAATGCGTGCGAAAGATTCTCTGCAGGAGGTAGTTGGCCTCATTGGTGGCATGGGGCGACCCCAGGGCGGCCAAAGCCCGCCCGCCATGCTGCTCGCGCAGGCGGGTGAATTCGCGCACGATCCGCTCCAACGCCTCCGGCCAGCAGCTCTCCACGAGGCGGCCGTTCGTGCGCAGGAACGGCGTTTTCAGCCGCTTGGGGTCGTTCATATAGTCAAAGCTGTCGAAACGCCCCCGGCGGCAGGTGTGGCCATAGGCGGGCGGGGCGTCGCTGCGCGTGGAGATGGTGAAGAAGCTCTCCCCTTTAAGCTGGAACACGAGCTGGCATCCACACCCGCAGTGGGCACAGACCGTCTCCACCGGTTGGCACTGGAAGGGGCCGGGCTGGCCGGAGATGCGGTCGCCCAGCGCCCCGGTCGGACACACATCGAGGCAGAGGCCGCAGGCGACACAGCGCTCGTTGAAGGACGGCGTCGCATCGAAATCGATGGCATCCGAGCACTGGGAGGCGGTGCAGGCCTCCAGGCACTGCCGGCAGCGCACGCACTTGTTGGGGTCGTGGGTGATGAAGGGATGCCGGTCCTTCCGGCGGGCGTCGTCGAACGGAATCTGGGGTTGCGTCCGGGTGGCTGTCGGAAGGTGCATCTCGTCCGCCAGCCGGCGCAGCCGGCATCCGAACACATCCATGCAGCCGCAGGAGAGGCAGCGTTCCGCCTCCTGCCGCGCTGTTTCCTCAGGCAGGCCGAGGTCGATCTGCTTGAAATTGGTGATCCGTTCGGCCGGTTCAAGCTCCGGCATGCGGACCCGTGCCTGCTGGGGCCAGGCCCCGAAGGGCCCCCTGGCGACGGTCTTCAAGTCTCCCTTGAGGATGTTGAAAGTTTTCGGTCGGGGTGCGACCTTGCCCTTCGTGAGGTAGCGATGGATTGTGAACGCCGCCCGGCGCCCGTCCGCGAGTGCGCGCACCACCGTGTCCGGTCCGCGATAGACGTCCCCTCCGGTGAAGACACCCTCGATGCCGGTGTAGAGGGTCTCCTCGTCGGCCGCCAGGGTTTTCCAGCGTGTCACCGGGGTCTTGGCCGCCGCCGGGTCTTTTTCCAGCGGGGAGAGGTCGGCGACCTGCCCGATGGCGGTGATGACCATGTCCACCGGCAGGGTGGTCTCAGAGCCCTCCACGGGGACCGGGCGACGCCGGCCGCTCGCATCCGGCTCCCCCAATTTCATGCGGATGAGCTCCAGCCGGTCCACGCGGCCGTTTTCGCTCAGAAGCCGGACGGGGGCGGCGAGGAAATGGAAGACGATGCCCTCGGCCATGGCGCCCTCGATCTCCTCGTGGCTGGCGGGCATCTCCTCGCGCGAGCGGCGATAGATGATGGACATCTCCTTGGCGCCGAGCCGCACGCCGGTGCGGGCCGCGTCCATGGCCACGTTGCCGCCGCCGATGACAGCGACCCGCTGCCCCACGACGACGGGTTTCCCCAGGCCGACATCGGCCAGGAACTCCACTCCGGAATGCACACCGGCAAAAGCTTCACCGGGGATCCCGAGCTTGTGGGCCGACCACGCCCCGATGGCGAGGAAGATGGCTTCGCACCCCTCCTGGCGGAGGGAATCGAGCGTGAAGTCCCGTCCCCACCGGGCATTCGTGCGCACGCTGACGCCCAGCTGAAGAATGCCCTCGATCTCCCAATCGAGCACCTTTTTAGGGAGCCGGTATTCCGGGATGCCGTAGCGGAGCATGCCTCCAAGCTGCGGCATGGCGTCGAAGAGCAGCGGTGAATGGCCGAAAAGGCACAGGTAATAGGCGGTGCTCAAGCCGGCGGGGCCGCCGCCCACGATGGCGACTTTATGACCCGTGGGCGGGCGTTTGGCGGGATAATGGCGCTCGCCGAGATGCATCTCATAGTCGGCCACGAAGCGCTTGAGATGGTTGATGTTGATCGGCTCCTCGACCAGGGTGCGCCGGCACTGAGTCTCGCAGAAATGGGGGCAGACCCGGCCAATGGTGGCCGGCATGGGAAGCCGCTCGCGGATGAGCTTCAGCGCCTCGATGTATTCTCCCCGGCTGATCAGCGCCAGATAGCCTTGAATGTCGATGCCGGCCGGACAGGTCAGCTGGCAGGGGGCCACACAATCACCGTAGTGTTCCCGCAGAAGGAGATCGAGGAGCAGCTTGCGAGTGTCGCGAATCTCCGGGGAATCGGTGGTGACCACCATGCCGTTTCGCACGGGAGTGCTGCAGGAGGAGACGAATTTCGGTTCACCCTCCACCCGGACAATACAGAGGCGGCACCCTTCGAGGGGGCGCAGCATCTCACTGTGGCAGAGGGTCGGGATGGAGATGCCGTTCGCCCGGGCCGCCTGGAGCAGGGTGCTCCCCGGCTCCGTCGTCACCGGTCGCCCGTCAATCGTCAGATGAACTCGCTCGGTCATGAAGAGTCCTATCTCCCGCCGGCCGCGCCGAGGTGCTGACCGGGATAATCACATTGAGGGGAGACGATCATCGTTCATCCCCGTGCTGCCCTCCGTCCAGGCGGTGACACTCTCCCGCCGGGCATTGCTTTTGGTGGATGTGCAGCTCGAATTCCGGCTGAAAGTGCTCGAGGATGGCCGCTACGGGACCAGCGCCGCGGGCCGCGTACTCGCAATAGGCGGCCTCGCGCATGGCGGCCATGAGCGCCTGCATGGTGTGCAGATCCTCGGGTCGACCCTCCCCGGCGGCAATCGCCCCGATGAGCTCGCGCAGGTAAACAAAGCCGGCGCGGCAGGGGGTGCACTTGCCGCAGGAGACGCCGCGATCGAAGTCGAGAAAGTATTTCGCCAGCTGCACCATGCACCGGTTTTCATCCAGCAAGGCGATGCACCGCGTCGCAGGGTCGTAAAGAAACCGCCCCGAGGTCGCTTGCAGGGGGTCCAAGTGGAGCAGGTCAAACAGGATGTGACCTTTTGCGAGGGTTTCAAAGACCGCCTCGCGCGCCCGCTCGGGGGTGAGTCGGTGGTAGAAGAACCCGCCGCCGGGAAATCCTACAAGGGGTCCATACGGGCAAGCCCCGCGGCAGCCCACTTTCATGGCGGCGACCCGCACGCTCAGCCCGCGGGCGCGGATCTCCTCTTCGATCGCCCGGCGCACGGCGTTGGCGCCGCAGCGGCAGGCGCTGTTTGCGGCGCAGGCGGTGATGAATGCGCCCGCGGCGTCGATGCCGCACCCAAACGGCGGCCGGCGGGGTGCCGGCGCGTCAGGCGCCGGTGCGGTGTCTCGTGTCTGCCTGCGTTTGAAGAGTCCCACAGACCCACCTCGTTTACATCAGGGAACGGGCGGCGACCCGGGCCACCTCCAAAATCGGATTGGGAAAAATGCCGGCCGCTACCATGACCGTCACCAGGGCGCCCGCCAGCACCCGCGTGGGGCCGGAGATCGCGAGCCGCGCGGGAGGGCTTTCCGGTTCGGTCAGGTAGGCGGCCTTGACCACCATGATATAGTAATAAAG
>JBFYWX010000013.1:0-2753 GCA_041310825.1 Desulfobacteraceae bacterium
GCCGGAGGAAGGGGCTCCCGGACTACCCCTGCAAGTCGGCTGGCCTGGTCGAGTACACCTACTTTGCGCGCGCGATCGACGATCGCATCCGCACCGAGTGCATCGGCTGCCCGCCGGACGCGCACCCCGACGAATGGTACTGCGCCTGGCGGTTTACGATGGAAGGTTAGGAGGCTGGGAGGATAGGAAGCTGGGGATTCTTCGGGATATATTAGGGAATAAATCCCTCCCGGCCTCCCTTTTTCAAAGGGAGGGGAAACCTCTCTTTATCAAAGAGGGGCAAGGGGAGATTTTACGGACCATGTCGATTCAATTTGGAGACGATTAATATCTCGCAAAAGCCGCAGGCTTCGGGGACGGACTCTTATCCGCCCTCCGGCAGCAAGACCCCGACCGGTAACGCCGACTTGTAGCCGGCCTCGGCGGCCTTGAGGTCCAGGTGGAGGGTGGCGATGTGCTCGAGCGCCGGGTATGAGGTTCGCGCCAGTTCGCGGCTGTCCAGGGTCTTCAGATAGCTGCGGCAGCCGTCGCAGGCGTCGATGCGGTATTCCGGCTCTGACTCAATCAAGAGGGTGGAGAGGCGATGGGCATCGCTGTTTCCGCAAAAGGGGCAGCCGGTGCGGCGGGCGGGCCAGCGGTGCCAGCAGAAGCTGCAGAAGAGATAGCGCCGGCCTTCGGTTTCCAGTCGGCTCATGGCGGGCGGGCTGCCGCAGATGGGGCAGAGGCCTTTCTCCCAGACGAGATCCGCCGGGATGAAGTTGGAGAGCTCCTCTTTGCAGCGGCAGAGGGAGGGCCTCAAACTGTGGTACAGGAAAAATCCCAGTGCCTCGGTCTCCACACCAAGGGCCTCCGCGGCCTGTCGCAGGCGTGCCTCGTCGCCTTCCAAAAACCCGGCAAAGAGCGCGGCGACCTCTCCGATGCGGGCCAGGAGTGAGGCCGACGGCCCGGCAAGGGTCGAGCGGCGCTCAGCGGCGATCCGGCAGAGCCGATCCAACAGGGCGGCACTCGCCTCGGCGTCAAACCGCATCTCGTCGGCCTGTACCAACGGGAACTGCTCCGCGAGCCTGGTCCGCACCCGCTCCGGGGCCAAGAGAAAAGGCTCGATCCGCACCCGCGGGCGGATCTCCTCCTGCGCGGCGAAGATCTCTCCGTAAAACCCGATCAGCTCGGCGTAGACAGACCGAATCGCCAGAATTTCGTCTGCCGCCCGCCGTACGTCTTCAGGACCGAATTGGGTCTTTAGTTCCATATATACCTTTAAGATAGAAGTGACGAGTAATGAGTTCCCCCTCCCCTTTTCCCCTCCCGCGAGGGGAGGGGAAAAGGGGGTGGGGAAAGTGACGAGTAACGGATGAAAATTAGTAACGAGTAGCGAGAAAAGAAAGTAAAGAGTAACGAGCAATGAGTAACGAGTAAAAGCAATCAAAAAGGAAAGACAGAACTCGTTACTGATTCCCACCCGGTTCACCCGCTGCAGACCCGTGAACCGATCGATCGACACCAAAGGAAGGGGGAGGGCGTTGCGACCCTCCCCCGTTTGAGGTTCGAAGCGTCCCGGTTCAGCCGAGCTGTGCGAAGAACTGCGTGAGCGGCCGGAAGAGCTGCCGCATGGCGACGGCCCGGGTGATGTCGGGCGCACGGTGTTCGGCCGTGGCGTATTCCCAGTAGGCGTTCGGGCTGAAGGCGGTCAGGTAGATCACCCGCAGCGTGTCGGCATTGATCAGGGTCGCCTGCGGGAACTTGCGCTTGACCTCTTTCAGACGCAGCTGGGCCCACATCCGCATGTCCTTGTACTCCCCGAAATTCATCGTGCCCGTGGGGCAGGCCTTGACACAGGCGGGCAGAAGCCCGTTCGCGACCCGGTCGATGCACATGTCGCACTTGGCGAGGCTCCCGTCCGGCCCCTTGCGGGGGATGTTGTACGGGCAGGACTGGATGATGGCATCCGCGTCCAGGTCCTTGGTCACCTTGGTGTAGATCACCGCCCCGGTCGCCTTGTGGCGGTAGATCGCCTTCGGCTCGCCCGCCGCCTCCTCACAGGGGGGCTCGATGCAGTGGCGGCACTGGTCCGGGAAGAAGAGCCAGCGCAGCTTGTTCTCGATCTCGACCTCGCTCATCCTGACCAGCTTGAGCGTCGTGAAGGAGAGATCTTCCGGGTTTTGGAACGACCCGTGGTTGACGGTTTTCTCCGCCGGCAGCCCTTTCCATTGCTTGCAGGCCACCTGGCAACCCCGGCAGGCAGTGCATACGGTCGTGTCGATGAAAAATGCTTTTGCCATGTTCGATCACCTCCTTCCGTTAGATCTTCACAAGGTTGACCATGAAGGCCTTGGATTCGGGAATGCGCGTGTTGGGGTCCCCGGTGGAGGGGGTGAGCAGATTGGCGCTCTCCTCCTTCCCGCTCTCCGGCCAGCGCCAGCCGTAGTGATAGGGGAACCCGACTTCGTGCACCACGAGGTCCGCCAGTTTGAACGGCTTGAAGCGCTTGGTGACGATGGCGGTGCACTCGACCGCCCCGCGCGCCGAGACGGCCTTCACCCGCTCGCCGTTCTTGATCTGCCGCAGGGCCGCCAGTTCCTCGCTGATTTCGACGAACATCTGCGGGTGCAGCTCCAGCAGCCATCCTTGCGGGCGGGTCATGAGGCCCGTCTGCCAGTGCTCGCTCACCCGGTAGGTGGTGCCGACATAGGGGTAACGCGGGTCGCAGGTCGCGAACTCGTCGGCCTTCCCGCCGAAGACCGGCGCGGTCGGGT
>JBFYWX010000017.1:0-13777 GCA_041310825.1 Desulfobacteraceae bacterium
GCGCTCGGAGCCCGCCTATTCGCCCTTCCGCTGGGCCGGGCTGGAGGAGCTCTTCACCGCGAGCGATGTCGTCAGCGTGCACTGCCCGCTCACGGCCGAGAACCGGGGCTTCATCAACCGCACCCTGATCGGCCGCATGCAGCCGACGGCCCTTTTAATCAACGCCTCCCGCGGGCAGCTTGTCAACGAGCAGGACCTGGCGGCGGCACTCAACCTGGGGGTCATCGCCGGGGCGGTGCTGGACGTGGTCGCGGAGGAGCCGATCCGGCCGGAGAACCCGCTCCTGGCCGCCCGCAACGTTCTCATCACCCCCCATCTCGCTTGGGCCACACGGGAGGCCCGGCAGCGGCTCATGGCCACCACGGTCGCAAACGTGCGCGCCTTCTTAGAAGGCCAGCCGCAAAACGTCGTCAACCGGCACTGCCTGCCGGGAGCGCAATAAAGGCAAGGTTCGGGCTCAGACCCGCTCCTCCGTGCGGTCCGTCGCCGGGGGCGGGGCCGGGGCGAGTCGACCCAGCCGCGCGTAGAGATCGGGCGGCAGATCGATCTGCGCGGCCGCGAGCGCGGGCTCGAGCTGGTCGAGGCTGCGGGCGCCGATAATGGGGCAGCTCACCGCCGGGTGGCGGGCCGCCCAGGCGACGGCCAGGCTCACCGGCGAGATCCCCACCTCCGCCGCTAATGCGTTTAAGCCCGCGGCGGCCTCGAACATCCAGCCGTCGGCGTAGCGGCGCGTGTACATCGGGTTCTCGGCCAGCCGCCCGGAGCCCGGCGCCGGCGCGGACCCGTATTTTCCGGTGAGCAGCCCCCCGCCGAGCGGGCTGTAAGTGATGACCCCCATCCCGGCCTCGAGCGCCAGCGGCAGAAGCTCGACCTCCGCCTGGCGCTTGACGATGCTGTACATGGGCTGCATGACCCGGATCGGGCTCAGCCCGCAAAGGGCGCTGGTGCCAAGGGCCCGGGCGATCTGCCACGCCGCCCAGTTGCTGACCCCCAGGTACCGCACCTTGCCCTGCTGGATCAGGGCGTCGAAGGCCCGCAGGCTCTCCTCGACCGGGACCCGAGCGTCGAAGCGGTGGGCGAAATAGATGTCGACCCAATCGGTGCCGAGCCGCCGCAGGCTCTCCTCGCACGCCTGAAGGATATGGCGCCGCGAAAGCCCCTGGCGGTTGGGATCCTGGCCCATGACGCCGCCGACCTTGGTGGTAATGATGAGCTCAGGACGCTCGACGGCGATCAACCCGCCCAGGATCCGCTCGGACTCCCCGCTCGCATAGACATTGGCGCAGTCGATGAAATTGATGCCGGCCTCGCGGCAGCGCCGGTAGATCGTTGCACTCGCCTCCCGGTCGGCCTCCTTGCCGAAGGTCATGGTCCCGAGGCAGAGCTGCGAGACCTTGAGCCCGGTGGTTCCCAGATCGACGTACTTCATCCACATCCCCCTCTTCTCAGATTCAGGCGACAGCCTTTCCACTTGAAAAGCTGTTTATGGCGCCCGGTGCCATCCTATCGGTAATAAAGCGTCGCCCGTGTGGGAGTGGCTCCCGGCCTTCGCAGCCGTGCTGCTTCGGCGAAGTAGGCTCCGACACGAAAAAAATCGCGGCAACCAGCCTTTGCCTCCGGCTACGGCGGTCAGGAGATGCCGCTCCCACAGCAATAAGGATACGACTTCATTGAAAGATTCGGTCCATATGCCCTCTGCCCCATGCGCTCCGCCGATCTACTGGCACCGGCCCCGCAGGTCGATCGGCCAGATGTCGACGACCTTTCCGGAACGGGTGATGTAGAAATGATCGAAGAGGTTGACCGTGGGGTCGCAGTGCGAGACGACGAGCTCCAGCACCTGCCCCAGCTCGGGCAGAAGCACCCCGCGGCCGGCGGCGCTGAACTTGCCGTATTCATCCCCGAACCAGTCGTACTGCAGCTTGGGGAACTCGGGGTTCAGCACCCGGGGCCGGCCGCCGTCCCGGTAAAGCGCCTTTAACCCCGCATCGACCGTCACCTGCCGGCCGTGACCCACCCCCACCACCGTGGTGAGCAGGGTCAGGGCCGGGCGGTAGTCGGAGCATTCGGCTCCGTCTTCGCATTCGATCGCCATGTACTCGGCGTCCATGAGCGCATAGGAGCCGGCCTGGAGCTCGGTCAGCTCGGGCACGGCCAGGTCGCTCGTGGACGTGCCGGTGCCGGAGGCGCTGAAGATCGAGCACCCCTCATCGCGGTGCTGAAGTTCGCGGAAAACAGCCGCCGCCGGCTTCAACGCCTTGAGGGAGGCCGCCCGCCGGTCGACATAGCGGGGGATGTGCTGGACGTGGCCGGCGTAAGCCTGGATCCCCTTCAACCAGAGGCTGCGGCCGGCCATGACGCGCTGGACCAGATCCATGGCCTTGCCCGCCGCCACCCCGGTGCGGTGGTGGCCGACATCCAGGTCCACGAGCACGTCCAACCGCAGGCCGCTTCCGGCCAATTGTTTTTCCAGAAGCTCCACGCCAGCGGGATGGTCCACCACCGCCATGAGCGAGCGGGTCTTGCGCAGCAGCGATTTGAGGCGCGCCGCCTTGGCCGGGGTGGCGACCGCGCCCGTGATGAGCACCCCCTCGATCCCGGCGGCCACCAGCGCTTCGGCCTCCGCGACCTTGGCGGCGCAAATGCCGACCGCACCCGCCGCCAACTGCATTTTGGCGAGCATCGAACACTTATGGGCCTTGGCGTGCGGTCTGAGCGCCTTGCCAGCGGCGGAGACCCGCGCCTGCATGATCTGCAGGTTCTCGTCCAGGAGATCGAGATCGATCGTCAGGCACGGGGTGTCCAGCTCCCATTTGCTGCGGCCTTTCGGGTCCATGTTCGCTTCCCTCCTCGCCGGCCTTGCGCCGTCGGGTCAAAGTCCCTTTTTCTCGAAGAACACGAAAACGAGAATGAAGACCACCGCCACCACCGGGATCACGGCCCAGGGGCTCATCCCCAGAACACCGGGCAGGGTGATTTTGCCGAAGTTCCCCCAGGCCAGCAGGCTTTTCTGCAAATGCGCATAGGCTTCGGCGTAAAGGGCGGCACCGGCGATCATCCCGGCGATCGCCCAGAGCGCGTGCCAGCGCCCCTCGCCCACGGCCCCGACGGAGGTCCCGGGACAGAAGCCCATGACGGCCCAGCCGGCACCGAACAGCGCCCCGCCGACGATCAGGGCCCCGAGCAGGGTCGGCTTGGGGCTCAACTTGACGATCTCCATCGACACCAGGAGATAGATGCCGATCATCCCCACCAGAATGGCCGACATCATGAATTTCATGATGGTCATGTCCTTCAGCAGCATGGCGCCGACCTGCTTCTCGAAGCGCAGCACGCGGCCCTGCTGGAGCAGGGCGCCGAAACAGATCCCCGTGATCAACCCCAGCCATTGTTCGCTCATCGCAGGCCCCCTTTCTGCCGGTAGACAAACGCCGCCACCAAAACACCCACCCCGAAAAAAAGCCCGAGGGCAATGAACCCGCTCACGGAAAGCTGCATCAGCCCGCTCAGGCCGTGGCCGCTCGGGCAGCCGTCCGCCATGCGGGCGCCGAACATCGCGACGACACCGCCCAGGAAGGCGCCGAGGGCGCGCTTGCCCACCCCGCCGCCGAAGCGCTCGCGCCAGACCGGCGGGACCGCCTCCAGCTTGAAGCTCCCGTCCACGACCGAGGCCCCCAGGGCGCCGATGAAGATCCCGACGACGACCATGAACTGCCAATCGATTTTGGCGACGTTCTTGGCAAAATAGGGGTTGGCCTTGACCCGCGTCGGGTCCACCTCCTGCTCGACGAATCCGGCCGCGCGCACGAAGGTCGTGGATGCGCCCAGATACTGGGTTTTCCCCAAGAGCTGGGTGGACACCAGCACGGAGAGTGTCGCCAGAACGCCGACCAAGGCGCCGGCCAGGTAAGGTCTCCAACTGAAACGGTTGTGCATGCTCACCCCCCCCTTTCCCGGTTTGACTCCGATACGGATGCCCGCCGCCGCGGCGGGATGCGCGTGACGGCCTGGAATCATCCGCGCCTGGTTTTGTATAGTACGATTCGCAGCGGGTCTCAAGTCGCCTGGGGGCCCTCCGACCTGAGGGAGGCCGGCATCCCCCGCCGCCGCAATGGAAAAGACGCGCTATAAATGGTAGAATTTTTCATTTATCGTCCGTCCATCCGGAGCGCATCCGTGACCCCTGTCGATATCAGCGCCGTTCTTGAAAAAGCGACCGTCCCCGAGCACTCCGCCGCGTTCATGGCCGCCATGTCGGGCGGGGAGCCCTTTCTATCCGGCCCGTATCTCTTCATCGGCGCCGAGGAGTGGCTTCTGGCCGTGGGCTATCCCCTGGAGGGGGCGGCCGGCCCCGATCGGTTCGAGGAGGCGCTCGCCCAGGCCCTGCGCCGGACCCGGGCCCGGGAGTGCTGGGCGATCGGCACGACCCTGCCCGATCGGCTGAAGGCCCACCGCCGGGAGCAGGACACCTATTTCGTTCTCACGGCCGAGGCCCCCGTGCCGCCCCGTCTAGAGCGCCTGGCCGAGCGCGCGGCGGCCACCCTCACCGTAGAGGAGGGTATCACCTTCACCCCGGCGCACCGCCGCCTGTGGGCCGAGTTCATGGGCCGGGTGGCGCTCCCGCCGCGGGTGCGCGAGCTCTACGCCCGTACCGAGGCCGTGCTCCAAAGCGCCCCCGGCCTCTCGCTTCTGAACGCCTGGGACCGGGAGGGCAACCTCGCGGCCTGCCTCCTGCTCGACGCCGCACCCCGCCGTTTCACGAGCTATCTGCTCGGCGCTCACTCCCGCACCCACTACACGCCCCACGCCTCGGACCTCCTTTTCCGGGAGATGCTCCGGCGTGCCCGGAAGAGCGGCAAGGAGTATCTCCACCTCGGTTTGGGAATAAACGACGGGATTCGCCGCTTCAAGACCAAGTGGGGCGGCCGCCCGGGGTTGCCTTATGAGATGGCGGAATGGAACGAGGGTGGAGAGGCGGGGGGCGGCGTGAACGAGCTGATGCGCGTCCTGGCCACCATGCCCCGCGAGTCCATGTCCAAGCAGCAATTTATGGCAAGCCTGCCGCGCCAGCGGCGGTTCGCCATGCTCTGGGAGCTCGAAAAAAACGGGAACCGCTCCTGGATCGGGGGTACGGCGCATTTTTTCTGCTACAGTTTCGAGTCCTCCTTCCGGAGGCTTTTCGAGCAGGTGGACACGGTGCTGTTCGAAGGGCCCCTGGACCCCGAAAGCCTGACCCAGGTCTCGGAGGCCGGGCACACCCCAGGCCCTGAAACCCCGCGCGTCTTCGATCTGTTGTCCGAACCCGAGATCCGACGCCTGGAAGGGGTGGTCTGCGGTCCGCGCGGGTTCTGGGCGCGTTTTTTGGGCCTCGAGCAAAAGGACCCGCCCGATGTGCGTCACCTGCTGGCCCACACCCGCCACTGGATGGCCTTTTTTTCGCTCTGGACGGGCTTTCTCGCACGCCAGGGCTGGACCCAGTCAGTGGACCTGGAAGCCTGGCACCTGGCACAGGAGATGGGCAAGGCCGTGCGCGGCATGGAGAGCATCGCCGAGCAGATCGAAACCCTCGAGAGCATCAGCCTGACGCGGATCGTGAACTTTCTGAAGCAGTGTGGTGAGTGGCGCCGCTTCATCCGGAAAAACGCCCGCGCCTATATCAAAGGGGACGTGGACAACCTTTTCGGCACCAGTATCGAATTCCCGACCCGAACCGAACTCGTCATTCACCACCGCGATGCCCGCTTCCTTGCGCGCATGCAGCCCTTCATCGAAGTGGGACGCTGTGCGGTCTTTGTAGGGTCAGCCCACATGATCCACCTGCGCACCATGCTGGCCGCAGCGGGTTTCCGCATCCGGAGGAGCCTGTGATCGGGCCGGACCGCCTGAGCCGGGTCACCGCCGGCGCGGTGGTTCCGGAGCAGGTCGTGGACTACGTGCGCGCGGTCTCCGGGGCACGGCCGCGCTTGCTGGCAGACTGCCTCGGTTATGCCGTCGGAGAGGATCTCGTCCTGGTCGGCTATCCCCTGCACGACCCCCGCGATGTCACGGCCATGGCGGCGGCCGTGGAGGCGGCGCTCGCCGTGCCGAACGTGCGGCACGTAACGGTGATCGGCCCGGCCCGGCCGCCCCAGGCCCCGCCGCGCGCGGTGATCGCGCAGGACGGCTACTTCGCCCTGCCGGTGCCGGCACCGGCGCCAGGCGCCAAACTCAGAAACCTTCTGCGCCGGGCGGGGCGCGAGCTGACCCTGGTCCACGGGCGCCGTCTCGATGAGACGCATGCGGCCCTGGTGGAGCGCTATATTGATGAGCGCCGCCTTTCCTCCGGCACCCGGCACATCTTCCGGCAGATCCCGCACTACCTCACGGCCTCGGCCGGAGCGCGGGTCGTCTCCGCCATAAGGGAGGACGGCCGCCTGGCCGCCTTTGCCGTGGGCGAGTTCGCCGCCCTTTCCACGGCCTTTTTCATGTTCTGCTTCCGCGACCCGACGACCGCCCCGCCAGGCAGCGCCGACCTCGTGCTGTCCGGGTTGCTGCAGGAGGCGCAGGACCGCGGCCAGACTCTGATGAACGTGGGGCTCGGGGTCAGCGAGGGGATCCGGTTTTTCAAACGCAAGTGGGGGGCGGCGCCTTTCCTGCCGTATGTGGAGACCCGCTGGGAGCCGAGGCCGGCAGGGCTCCTTTCCGCCCTGCGCCGCCTTGTGATAAGGAACGACCCGTGAGCCCGATAACGCCCGAGAACCCGGAGTTCCGTCCGCCCGGCATCTGGGAGACCCTCAAGGAGGCCTTTCTCGGCGCAAGGCGGCTGCTCGACTGCATCCAGGTGGAGGTCACCTCGCGCTGCCCGGGCCGCTGCACCTACTGCCCCCATACCACGCTAAAGGAGAGCTGGCGGCCGCAGGACATGGAGATCGCCACGTTCCGCCGGCTGTGGCCGTTGATGCGCCGCTCCGGCCGGGTCCACCTCCAGGGCTGGGGGGAGCCTCTGCTGAACCCCGCTTTTTTCGAGATGGCGGCTCTCGCCCGCAAGGCCGGCTGCCAGGTTTCGACCACGACCTGCGGGCTGAGGATGGACAAGGCGCTGGCCGAACAGATCGTCGCGAGCGGAATCGACATCGTCGCCTTCTCGCTGGCCGGCACCGATGCCGAAAGCAACGCCCCGCGGCGCGGGGTGGACTTCGAGCGGGTCTGCGCGGCGGTGACCCTCCTGCAGGCCGTGCGTCGCCGCCGCACGGGGGTGCACCTCGAGATCCACTTCGCCTACCTGATGCTCGCCTCAGCCGTGGTGGCTGTGCGCGGCCTGCCGGAGCTGATGCAGCGGCTCGGCGTGCACGCCGCGGTCGTTTCCACCCTGGACTTCATCCCCGCGCCCGGGCTGGAGATCGAGGCGTTTCAGCCCCACGAAAGCGAGAAACTGGCCCGGGCCGCGGCGGTGCTTTCCGAAACCGCGGCCGAGGCCGAACGCCTGGGCCTGGATTTTCACTACGAGCTGCCGGACCCCGGCGCGACCGGTGCGAGCTGCCGCGAAAACATCAGCCGCTCCCTCTACGTTTCGGCCGACGGGTCGGTGTCCCCCTGTGTCTACGTGAACGTCCCGGCGGACCTCGCCGACCCCAAGCGCCGCGTCTTCGGCAACGTGCGCGACCAGGACCCGGTCGCGATCTGGGAAAGCCCTGATTTCAAGAGATTCCGCGAGCGCCTGGCCGGCGGGGAGCCCGACCGGCCCTGCCGCAGCTGCCCCAAGCGGTTCATGCTCTAAAACCGGCCGGAAGCAGGCAAGCCGCATCCGCCGTTGGAAATACATTTCTTTTGTGTTAACAGTTGATCACACTCATCCTCCAACCGGTTTTGCCCGAATGGCTTCGCCTGCGACCCACCGCGGTAGGTAAACCATCTAGCGCATGAGGAGGGCGTGCAGATGAAACATCCCCTTTGCTTTGCCGCCGCGCTGTGGCTCTTCACGGCGGCTGTCCTTCCCCACACGGCCGCATCAGCCAATATCACCTTCTGGACCACGGAGGTGGAACGGGACCGGCAGCGGGTACAGGAGGAGATAGCCGCCGCGTTCACCCGAAACTCGGGAATTGCCGTCCGGGTCGTGCCGGTCATGGAAAACCTCCTGGCGGAGCGGGTCACCGCCGCCTATGCCGCGCAATCGCTTCCCGACGTGATCTTCCACCCCATCGAGTTCACTGTCGGCTGGTGCGAGGCCGGCATCCTCGATTCCGTTTCAGCCACCGCCGCCGTCCGGGCGTTGGGAGAGGAGACCTTCGCCGCCGGGCCGCTCGCGCTGGCGCGCTGCGGCGCGGGGGTCGCCGCGGTGCCGGCGGACGGCTGGGGTCAGCTGCTGCTCTACCGCAAGGACCTCTTTGCGGAAAAAAACCTGCCGGCACCCGAGAGTTGGGAGCAAATCCTCACCGCAGCCGCCGCCCTCCACAACCCTCCCCTCCTCTGGGGGTTTGAAGCCGCCACCGACCCCGGCCAGACCTACACGCAGCAGGTCTTCGAACACCTGGCCCTGTCCAACGGGGTGAGGCTCGCGCCATCCGGCGGCCCGGTCGATTTGAACACCCCGGAAATGATCGCCACGCTCGAATTCTATCGGAAGCTGGTGCGCTTTTCCCCCCCGGGCAATCTCTACTGGCTCCATACCCGCATGGACTACCTCTCCGGGAGGGCCGCCATGATCGTCTGGTCGCCCTTTATCCTGGACGAGCTCTCCGGGCTGCGGCGCGATCAGCCGGTCCTGCCGGACCTCGCGCGGGGCGAGCCCGGTTTCCTGGCGCGCAACACCGGGGTCGTGGGGAGAATCCGCGGCCCCCACGGCAGCGGGCAATACGGTCAGGCCAACTACTTCGGAATCACGCGCGACGCCGACCGCAAGGCCGCCACGGCCTGGGTTGAATTTCTGCTGACCGAGGGCTACCTCAACTGGCTGGGCATGGCAGCCGAAGGGAAGCTGCCGGTAAGGCACGGCACGCGCGCCCAGCCCCGCCGGTTCGTCGACGGGTGGGCCCGGCTCGAGTTCGGCGTGACCACGCGGGCCCGGATCGACCAATTCTACGGCCCGGAGATCGCCGCGGCCCTGATGGCCGGCGCGGAGCGCTTCGACCGCTGGGGGTTTGCGGAAGGCAAAGGCGGCCTGGTGTCCAAGCTCTACGGCACCAAGGTCATCCCGCAGGTTCTCAAGCGGTTTCTGGATGGGGAGATTTCCTCCGCCCGGGCGGCGGAGATGATGACCGAACGGATCCGGGCGCTGGAATGAAGAGCCGGCCCGCCACGCTGCAGGAGAAAGAGAGCCGTCTGGCCTTCTGGATGCTTGCGCCCGGATTCGGCGTGGTGACGCTCCTGGTGCTCTTCCCGGTCGTATGGAACTTCTGGCTGAGCCTGACACCGGTGACGCTCTCCGACCTGCGCGACCGCTCGTTGGTCGATCTGCACCTGAGCCTGGGCAATTTCCAAAAGGTGCTGAGCGACCCCGATTTCACCGCCGTGCTCACGACCACCCTCGCCTACACCGTGGGCGGCAGCCTGCTCTCCATCCTTCTCGGAGTGGCGGCAGCACTCCTGGTCTGGGAGGAGTTTCCCGGCCGTGCGCTCGTTCGCGGCCTGTTGATCTCGCCCTACATCGCCCCCGTGGTGGCGGTGGCCTTCACCTGGAGTTTCATCCTGGACCCCCAACTGGGGCTGGTCAACCGGCTGGCCCTGGACCACGGGCTGATCCAGACGCCCATCCCCTTTTTCGCGGGCCGCTGGGTTGACCTGGCGGGCGTGCGGCTCCCGCTCGCCTTGCTCTCGGTCATCTTCTTCGAGGGCTGGCGCTACTTCCCGTTTGCGTTTCTGTTCATCCTGGCCCGGCTGCAGAGCATCCCGGAGGAGCTCTACCAGGCCGCGGCGGTGGACGGCGCAGGCCCCGTCCGCCGCTTCATCCACATCACCCTTCCGGAGCTGGCAACGGTGGTCTTCACCCTTTTCCTGTTTCGTTTCATCTGGACGATCAACAAGTTCGACGACGTGTTTCTCCTGACCCGCGGCCAGGCCGGGACCGGGGTGATGACCATCCGGATCTACGACTATGCCTTCGGCGCGTTCGACCTCGGCGCCGGCTCGGCGCTGGCGGTGATCCTGTTCGGGATCCTGGCCGTATTCCTGGTCTTCTACCTGCGCTGGATCCTGCGGGAGCACGAGTGAAGGGGGGGCATGAATCGCAACTGCATGGAAAGGGTCGTGCTGAGCGTCGCCCGAGGCGGGGGGGTGGTCTTCTTCCTTTTCCTGGTGCTCTTCCCGTTTTATTGGATGATCGTCTCCTCCTTCAAGCCGCTCGAGGAGATCATGCTCCACCCGACCCGATTAAGCCTGGATTTGGACAAGATCAACTTCACGGCCTATCGCGAGGTGCTTGTCGACCACGGTTTTGCCGGCTACATCCTCAACAGCGCCTACGTCGCGCTCGCGACGGTCGTTCTCTCCCTGGGACTGGCGGTGGCGGGCGCCTACGCCGTGACCCGGCTGCGGTTCCGGGGACGACACCTCATGTCCCACGGCATCCTGGTCATTTACATGTTCCCGGCCATCGTGCTGGTGGTGCCGCTCTATGTCATCTTCTCCAAACTGGGCCTGCGGGATTCGCTGCACGTTCTGATCCTCGTCTATCTCGCCCAAACCCTGCCGGTGGCCCTCTACATGCTGCAAAGCTACTTCCGGAGCCTGCCGGTGGAGCTGGAGTACGCCGGGTTGACCGACGGGTGCACCCGCTGGGGAGTCATCTGGCGGATCGTCCTGCCGCTGTCGGCGCCCGCCCTCGCCACCGCGGCCCTTTACACGTTCATGATCGCCTGGAACGAGTTCCTTTTTGCCTTCATGTTCCTGGACACGCCGGACAAGTTCACCCTCTCCCGCGGGGTGGTGCAGCTCTCGCAGAGCGTGCACCTGTCGAAGCAACTGGTCATGGCCGCTTCCGTCCTCGTGACCGTCCCCATTCTGATCCTGTTTCTGATCTTCGAACGCCACCTCGTGCGGGGCCTGACCGCCGGGGCCATGAAGGGGTAGCCATGGCAGCGCTCACCGTCCAGGCAGTCGCCAAACGCTTCGGCAAGATCGAGGCGCTCAGTGGAATTGACTTGCACGTAGCGGACGGCGAGTTCTGCGTTCTCCTCGGCCCCTCGGGCTGCGGCAAGAGCACGCTCCTGTCCATCGTCGCCGGCCTGACGGCACCGGACGCGGGCAGCGTTCTCTTCGACGGCCGCCCGGTGGATCACCTCGCCCCCCGCGAGCGGGACGTGGCCGTAGTGTTTCAGAGCTATGCCCTTTACCCCCACATGACCGTGGCCGAGAACATGGGCTTCGGCCTGCGCATGCGGCGCGTACCGCAGGCGGACGTCCGGCGGAGCGTTGAAGACGCCGCGCGGCTGTTGGGGATCGAAAACCTGCTCCACCGCAAACCCCGGGAGCTCTCCGGCGGGCAGCGACAGCGGGTCGCCATGGGCCGGGCCATCGTGCGCCGGCCGAACTTTTTTTTGCTGGACGAGCCGCTCAGCAACCTCGATGCCCGCCTGAGGGCCGACGTGCGGCTGGAGCTGAAGCGCATCCACCGGAAGCTGCGAGGAACCATCATCTATGTCACCCACGACCAGGTGGAGGCCTTGACGCTGGGCGACCGCGTGGTGGTGATGGGGGAGGGCCGAATTCACCAGGTGGGACCGCCGGAGGATGTCTACAGCCGGCCGCAGAAAACCTTCGTCGCCCGGTTCATCGGATCGCCGGAAATGAACCTCTACCGCGGCCGGGTCGTCCACGAGGAGGGTAAGACCCGGTTTTGCGGGCCGGGTTTTGCGGTCGACCTCGGCCGAACGGAGATCGAGGAGGGTGAGGTCGAGCTGGGGGTGAGGCCGGAGGACATCCGCACCGGGGGGCCGGACGCCCCCCTGCCGGCGCTGGTGCAGCTCATCAGCCACGTGGGGTCCGAAAAAATCGTCCATGCCGCGATCGGCGATGCGCCCGTCACCTTCTGCGTGCCAAAGGGGCGCCGCCTGCAGCCGGATGAGCGTGTTCAGCTGGAGATTCCGCCCGAGAGCGTGCACCTCTTCCGGCAGGGAGCCCGGGTGAATTGACCGGGGTCGGGGTGTCATGCCAGCTGGAGCAGGGTGATTTCCGGCGGGGCGTTCAGGCGCACGGGGGTGAAGGTGGTGCCGATCCCGCGGCTGACGTAAAGGTGCGAGCGGCCGATGCGAAAGAGCCCCTCCGGGTAGGGGGTGCGCAGGTGCGCGAGGCTCAGGTCCAGCCCCGGGAGGCTCAACTTGACCTGGCCGCCGTGATAGTGCCCGGACAGTGTCAGCTCGACCCCGGCGGCCGCCGCCCGGGGGAAGATCTCCGGGCGGTGGGAGAGGAGAATGGTCGGAATGCCCTCCTCCAGTCCCCTCAGGGCCGCCTTCAGGTCGGGCCTGCCCGAGCGCAGGTCGTCGATGCCGGCGACCGCGAAAGGCCCCGGCGCGGCCGGAATGACCCGGTGTTCGTTCTGAAGCAACGGGATCCCGTGGTGCGCGAAGATTTCCTTCAACCGCTCCAGGCCCGCCACCCAGTGCTCGTGGTTGCCCAGGGTCGCAAAGGTGCCGTAACGGGCGCGGACGCGGGCCATCTCCTCCAGGCAGCCGGGGAGAAACACGAGCGAATTCGTGACGTAGTCCCCCGTCAGGACAAAAAGGTCCGGCCGGAGTTTGTCGGCCCTTGCGGCATAGCGCCGGAGGTCCTCACGGGTCATGGTGATCCCGGCGTGAAGATCGGTGAGCTGCACCACCCGCAGAGGGCGGCCGAAGGGGAGGTGGATCTCTTCGATGTCGACCTCGCGGCCGGCGTGGGCCGCCCCGTAACCGCTGAGAAGGAAGGGCGCAGCAGCAAGTCCTGCCGCCCCCGCCTTCAGAAACCGGCGGCGGCCCGAGTGGACCGGTGCCGCACCCGCCGGGGCGCTGAGGGCCCGGTAAATTCTCCCCAGGAGACGTGCCACCCCCCGGGCGAGATCCGCCGCCCCGAGGAGAAATGCGCAGAGGATGGCCCCAAGGCTCCAGACCGCCGGCAGGTAGAAGAGAAGGATCCGGGCCGCCGGCGGCGGGTCCACCCAGGCAATGGGGCGGAACATGGTGGCGGCGTTCGCCGCGAAGAGGACCGCCATGGCGACCCCCACGCCGAGCACGGCCCCGTTTTTGAAGGATTCCGACCTTGCCAACGAACGGATGACCCGCCAGGCGCAGATGAGGAGGTAGAGCTGCGCCAGCGCCGCAATAAAAATAATCGTCATTCGAAAACCCAAAAATGGCGAGCCGATCAACATAGGGACCTTCACCGCACGCGTGAACGATAACTGCCACTGCAATGTAATACGGGCCTGCCCGAGGGGCAAGCATCCGGCTCCCGCACCGCGCTGGCGCTTTTTCCCCGCAACCCGGCAAGCGGCAGGTTCCCGGCCCGACGTTTCTCTTGACACCTGAAGCGAATAATGAGGTAGTGAGGTTTCATCGCCCGCCTACTGGAACAACTACTCTTCCGGGGAGATGGCTGCCATGCGGCCGCGCCACAAAGTCCTGATCCGGCGGTGCCCCCAGTATGACCCGGACCGGATCGCCGCCATCGTCCGGGAAGGAATGCAGGAGCTGGGGGTCCGGCCGCAGGGACGCATCCTGTTAAAGCCCAACCTGGTGATGGCCCACCCCGAGATCTTCCCCCACGCCTTTACGCGCAAGGAGTTCCTGGAGGGGGTCATCGCGGCGGTCAAGTCCCAGGCGACCGA
>JBFYWX010000026.1:0-13910 GCA_041310825.1 Desulfobacteraceae bacterium
CCCCGCAGGAGCGCTGCACGAAGTGCTGGGCGTCGCGCGGGTCGCGTCCCTGCAGAATCATTTCGATCCCGCGGAACATCTGCCCGGAGCTCCAGGCATTGACGACTTTGCCTCCGGCCACTTCGACCTCGACCCGCATGTGGCCTTCGATTCTGGTGATCGGGTCAACGATGATTCTCTCAGCCATTTTATCTCCTCCGTATGTCGGGTAAGGATGTTCGTCTCAGATCGCGTTGCCGGGATTAAAGCTCTTCGTAGAAGGGTGTGAATTTGTCCCAGAAATCCGGCTCGCTGCAGCCGATGCAGGGGTGCCCCGCCTGGACCGGCCAGCTCGTGCCGGCGTTGAACTTCACAATCCCGCAGTTGTTGTAAGTTTCCGGTCCGCGGCAGCCGACCTTGTAGAGGCAGTAGCCCAGGGCGGCCTCCTCGGAGCCGAACTCGGTGACGAACTCCTCGTTTTCGAAATGGCCGCGGCGGGCGCAGTTGTCGTGGATGGTCTGGCCGTAGGCGAAGAGCGGGCGGCCGAGGTTGTCGAGCGCCGGCAGCTTGCCGAGCAAGAGGTAGTTGACCACCGTGCCCACGAAGTTGATCGGATTGGGCGGGCAGCCGGCGATGTTGACGGTCTTGATCCCGAGCACTTCGCCCACACCCTTGTACCCGCCGGGGTTCGGTTTGGCGGAGGGAAGGTTGCCGTAAGCCGAGCAGCCGCCGATGCAGATGACGCCGGCCGCCTGGGGGCAGACGTCCTTGGCGATCTGCAGGAACGAGTGGCCGGCGACCTTGCCGTAGCCGCCGTTGAACTTGGTGGCGACCGCCCCTTCCACCACGCAGAGGAATTTCCCCTTGTACTTTTCCACCGCGGCGCGCAGCTGCTCCTCGGCTTGATGCCCGGCCGCGGCCATGATGGTCTCATGGTACTCGATGGAGAGGATCTCAAGGACCAACTCATCGATCCAGGGGTACATGTGCCTCAATACGGCTTCGGTGCAGCCTGTGCACTCCCCGAAATGCAGCCAGATCACCGGCGGCCTCTGAGCCGGCGCCGCGAAGACCTCGGCCACCTTCGGGACGAAGGAGGAGGAGAGTCCCATGGTCGCTGTGAGGAACGTGCAGAACTTCATGAAGTCCCGCCGGGTGACGCCCTTCCTTTCCAGCCTTTCGTAAAATGCTCTTTCCTGATTGTCCATTTGCACCTCCATGATGCGACTGTTGATGGGTCCGATACCCGCTTCCGTTAGTTTGGAAACATAACATGCTTAATTCCATGGAAATACAAGTCGTGCGCCGAAGGTGTGGTGAAGCGAGGGGGGCTACTGCGACGAAGAGGGGCTATATGCAAATTTAAAAGCAAATTCCACCAACTATGGGTTATTTCGCTTTTTTGCTTTTAAAGCGATGGATCTCTACTATAGTCTTATAAAAATCTCCTATCTAATTTTAGACAGCGTGTCAAATGGAAAGGCTCGCCCCGGCGTGAAAAGCCTCATGTTTCGTCGTCGATGTCGGCGAATTCGTCGTCCTCGATTTTGAGCGAGGTGTCGATCTTCTTGATCTCCTCGCCCTCCTCGAATTTTTCCTCGTCGAGCTCCACGTCGAGGAGTTCGTCGATATCGCCGGCCTCGGCTTCGTACTTGGCGGCGGCCTGAGCCGCCTCGACCTCACGGGCCAGGAACTCGATATCGTCGAAAATGAGCTCGTCCGAGGTCTTGTCCTTGCTGCCGTAGAGCTCGGCCACCTTGTCGGCGATCTTGCCGATGTAAATTCCAGGAGGGTAGAGGTTCTTGGTCCGCAGCGCGGCCGACAGCTCCTCCCGACCCTGCGAAATGGCGGCCTTGACGGCCTTGCGGTCGTAGGATTCCTCGCACAGAAGGGACATCACGTCTTTGTCCAATTCGGCGAATTCACGGATGGTTAGCTTTTTGTTGTCGTCGTCCCGGGTGATCTGGTATTTTTGTTTCATGGTCGGCAATCTCTCCCAGTTGGTGGCATCCGGAACTTTTATCCTTTCCGCAATTCCCTGTCAACAGCCGGGTGGGGAATGTGGCGGCTGTAGCGAAACTGTTTTCAGGCTGGCAAGATCTCTTTTTATGCCTTGATCTTTACCGTTAATCTGCTTGAAGCCATTGCCTCATATATATTGCGTTTTATTTCTATTGACACACAATATGTAGTATGAAATGATCTGATCCTGCCTCACTGAGCGCCGAGACTTCCGGTTTTCCGTCCTCAGGCTTGTGTCAATTTCTGCTCCGGGTTGCTTGATTCATCCGGAGAGCAAAGGAGCGTTGCCGTGGAACAGCAGGGTAAAATTGTGGTCAAAGACGAGGGGCGGTTCGACGCAGAAAGCAAGCGTATTCAGCACCCACCGACCCCGCCGGAGCCGACGCCGGAGGAGAAACCCAATTCCGGCAAGGCCTCCCTGGCTCTCTCCGAGAATGCCGTCACCGTTTTGAAACGGCGTTACCTCAAGAAGGACGGCCAGGGCAAGCTGGTCGAAACCCCGGAGAGGATGTTCCGGCGGGTGGCCCAACACATCGCCAAGGCCGAGAAAAACTATGGGGCGGACGACGAGCGCGTCAAGGAGATCGAGGAGGTTTTCTTCGAGCTGATGACCCAGTTCGTCTTCCTGCCCAACTCGCCCACCCTCATGAATGCCGGCCGCCGCCTGGGGCAGCTTGCCGCCTGCTTCGTCCTGCCGGTGGAGGACAGCATGGAGGGTATTTTCGGCGCCCTGCGCAATGCGGCGTTGATCCACAAGTCCGGCGGCGGTACCGGGTTCTCCTTCTCCCGCCTGCGGCCTCAGAACAGCAACGTCGGCACGACCGGCGGGGTGGCCTCCGGGCCGGTCTCCTTCATGAAGATCTTCAACACCGCCACCGAGCAGGTCAAGCAGGGCGGCACCCGCCGGGGGGCCAATATGGCCATTCTGCGGGTGGACCACCCGGACATCATGGAGTTCATCCACAGCAAGAGCAACGGCCGGGAGCTGAACAACTTCAACATCTCGGTCGGGGTGACCGACGCCTTCATGGAGGCGGTGGCCGCCCGGCAGGACTTCGACCTGCTCGACCCGCGCGACAAGCTGCCCACCTGCCGCCTGAACGCCGCCCAGGTCTATGAGGCCCTGACCACCCAGGCCTGGAAGACGGGCGACCCCGGGATCATCTTTCTCGACCGCATGAACGCCGACAACCCCACCCCGGCCCTGGGGGAGATCGAGTCGACCAACCCCTGCGTTACTGCGGACACCTGGGTCATGACGGCCGAAGGGCCGAGCCGTGTCCAGGATTTGGTGGGCCGGCAGACCCCCTTGGCGGTCAACGGAGAGATCTGGCCGACCGGCGAAAATGGTTTTTTCAGAACCGGGGTCAAGCCGGTTTTCAAGTTGAAGACGAAAGAGGGCCACGAGCTTCGGCTGACCCGCGACCACCAGCTCCTGCGTGCCGCAGCAGTTTCCCACCAGCGTGTCCAGGCCGAGTGGGTTGCCGCCGGAGAGCTTCAACCAGGGGACCGGCTCGTTCTCAACAACCACCGCAGCCTCGCCGCATGGACGGGGCGCCGCGGATGGGCCGAAGGCTACCTCGTCGGTCTGCTGCTGGGCGACGGAACGCTCAAGCAGGACAAGGCGGTGCTCTCCGTCTGGTCACAGCCTGCGGTGGTCAACGGCCAGGAGGGCGGCCGATGCGGTGTGATGGAGGCCGCTGTGGCCGCGGCTCGAACGCTGCCGCACCGGAGTGATTTTTCAGGTTGGGTGGCCGTGCCGGGGCGGGGCGAACACCGCTTGAGCCTTGGGGCGCTGAAGACGATCTGCCGCGATCTGGGCATGCGCCCGGGGCACAAACGAATTACCCCTGCGGTCGAGGCCTGCTCGAGCGATTTTTATCGGGGTTTTCTGGGCGGCTTTTTCGATGCCGACGGCTCGGTCCAAGGCACCCAGGCCAAGGGTGTCAGCGTGAGGCTTTCCCAGAGCGATGGCGTAACCCTCCAGGCGGTGCAGCGCATGCTTCTGCGGCTCGGCATCGCCTCCACCCTCTATCGAGACCGCCGGGAGGCCGGCCACGCCATCCTGCCCGATGGTCGGGGCGGGAGCCGGCCCTACCCCACGAAATCCCAGCACGAGCTCGTTATCTCCGGGGACAACCTTGCGCGTTTCCAGGATATCGTCGGTTTCCGCGACGAGGAGAAAGCGCTGCGGCTGCGCAGCCTGCTCTCCACCTACAAGCGCTCCCTGAACCGCGAGCGCTTCCTATCCGAGTTCACCATACTTGAACCCGACGGGGAAGAGGAGGTCTTCGACGTCCAGGTTCCCGGGACCCGCCGCTTCGACGCCAACGGCCTCATGGCCCACAATTGCGGCGAGCAGCCGCTGTTGCCGATGGAGGCCTGCAACCTGGGCTCGATTAATCTGGCCAAATTTGTGGTGTCCTCCGCCGCCGGGCCGGTTGTCGACTACGCCCAGCTCAAGGAGGCCATCGGGTGGTCCGTGCGCTTCCTGGACAACACGATCGACATGTCCCGCTACCCGCTACCGGAGATCACCGAGATGGTGCGCGGCAACCGCAAGATCGGCCTGGGGGTGATGGGGTTCGCCGACCTGCTCTTCCAGCTGGGCATCCCCTACAACTCCGAGGCGGCGCTGCAGGCGGCCGAGGAGGTCATGCACTTCATCCAGGAAGCCTCCCACGAGACCTCCGCGGCCCTGGCGGCCGAGCGCGGCCTCTTCCCCAACTGGGAGCGGAGCACATACAAGGAGCGCGGCCTCATGTACCGCAACGCCACCACCACCACGATCGCCCCCACCGGCACCCTCAGCATCATCGCCGGCTGCTCATCCGGGATCGAGCCCCTCTTCGCGCTGAGCTTCGTGCGCACGGTGATGGACAACGACAAGCTGATGGAGGTGAACCCGGTCTTCGAGAAAGTGGCGCGTGAGAGCGGATTCTACAGCCCCGAGCTCATGGACCAGGTGGCGCGCAAGGGGAGCATCCACGACATCGAGGCCATCCCCGAGGAGGTGCGCCGGGTCTTCGTGACCGCCCACGACGTCTCCCCCGATTGGCACATCCGCATGCAGGCCGCTTTCCAAAAGCATACGGACAACGCCGTGTCCAAGACCGTCAACCTGCCGCGGGATGCCACGGTGGAAGACGTGCGCAAGGTCTACGGCCTGGCCTACGAGCTGGGCTGCAAAGGGGTGACGATCTACCGCGACGGGAGCAAGGAGAATCAGGTGCTCTCCTTCGGCCAGAAGGGCAAGGAGTCGGCCGAGCGGCTGCAGGGAGCCGTTTTGGACCGGCCCGAGACCCTCTTCGGGTTCACCACGAAGACCAAGACCGGTTATGGACACCTATACGTCACCGTGACGGAATTCGAAGGCCGGCCCTTCGAGGTGTTCGCCACGATCGGGAAATCGGGCCGCTCCACCACCGCCAAGACCGAGGCCATCGGGCGGCTCGTCTCGCTCGCCCTGCGCGCCGGGGTCACGGTGGACAAGATCGTCGATCAGTTGAAAGGGATCGGCGGGGAGCACCCCATTTTCCAGGACGGGGGCCTCGTTCTCTCGATCCCGGACGCCATCGCGCGCGTGCTCGAAAAGCGCTACCTTACCGGGGAGAACGCCCGCCAGTATCGCAAGACCGAGTACAGCCTGCTCGGCGAGAAATGCCCGGAGTGCGGGCAGGTGGTAAGTTTCGAGGAGGGGTGCATGACGTGCCATTTCTGTGGCTTCAACAAATGCGGTTGACGGCATCGCTGAAAGCCCGATGGCCGCGTTGCCAAACGGCCCGAAATGCTCACATACGGACACGTATGCTGCGCTTTCGGGCCGTTTGGCGCCTTGCCCTCGGGCTTTGATCGAAGCCGTCGCCACTTGAACCCTTGAACCCTCGACCCCTTCTGCTCCGCCATAGTGGTTGCGGTCCACCCTGCGCCAAGTGTCCGATCTCAGCTTCCTGCAGATTTCAGGCAGCTCCGACAAACCCCCTCCACCCGCACCTCCACCGCGAGGACCTCGCCCGCGAAGGAGCGCTCGACCCCCGACAGGTCCACCGTGAGGCTGCCCGGCTGGAGGCACTGCAGGCTGCCGCAGCTACGGCAGTGAAAATGCGGGTGGGCGGGGTGGTTGGGGTTCGGCGCCATGCCGTAGAGCTGGCTTCGGCCCCCGCTGCTCAGGCGCTCCACCAGCCTCTTTTCCACCAGCAGATCGAGGATGCGGTAAACGGTGACCCGGTTGATGTTGGAGGTGCGGCTTACGGTCGCGAAGATGTCCCGGGCGCTTAGAGGGGCGGCGTTGCCCCCGATCACCTCGAGGACCCTCACGCGGTTTACGATCGGCTCGAGACCGCGGTCTTCGAGCAGCTCGGCATAATTGCAGCGCTGGCACACGATGGTTCTTCCTTCGGTACGGGTGTCGACTATTTCTGTGGAAGTTCCAACCTGAGGGTCGCGCGGTTTAGAATCGCGGTTGGAGCCTCCTCCGCCGAAGTACAGGCTACGAAGGCCGAGAGCCGCTCCCACAAAGATGATGCTTCTTACTCAGACAGCTTGGCTCTGAATTTCATGATCCGCTCATAGCGTGTTGCCCGGAGCGCGGGTGGTGACGGCCTCGCCCCTGGGCCGAAGTCGGCCCCAGACGAGCGCTGCAAAAAACCCGGCGGCCGCCACCAGGATGATCGTCGCCCCGGAGGTCAGGTTCAAGCGATAGGAGAGCCAAAGCCCGGCGACGGTGAAGGCACAGCTCAGCACCGCCGCGAGCGCCATCATGGCACGCAGGGACGCGGTGAACTTTTCCGCGATGAACGGGGGAATCGTCAGCAACGCGATCACCAGGATCAGCCCCACCACGCGGATGACCATCACCACCGTGAGGGCGATCATGCCCAGTAGCAGGCAGTACAGGAACGTGACCGGAACATTTCGCAGGCGGGCGAATTCGTCGTCATAGGACATGGCCAGAAAGTCGTTGTAGTACCAGGTGACGACCAGGATGACGACGGCCCCTATAACGCCCATCTGCCAGAGGTCTTCGGCCGGCACCGCCAGGATGCTCCCGAAGAGGTAGCTCATCAGGTCGACATGGTAGCCCGGGGTCAGATCGAGCAGGATTACACCGGCCGCCATCCCGACCGCCCAGATCACCCCAACCACGGCGTCTGCCCGGTGCTTGGCCTTGAGTGTGACGGCGGCCATGACCCCTGCTGCCAGGAGCGAGACGCCCGTCGTGCCGGCCGCGTAAGGCCATCCCATGAAAAACGCAAAGCCGATCCCGCCGTAGGCGGCGTGGGCGATGCCGCCGGCCAGGAACACGATCCGGTTGACGACCACCAGGGTCCCGATCACGCCGCACACGACGCTGACGAGGATCCCCGCCACCAGGGCGTTGCGCATGAACTCCAGCTGCAGCGCTTCAATCATGAGGCTTGCCCTCGTGCCGGCAGAGTACCCGGTGCGGCACCCCGTGGGCCACCAGGTCCACCGGGCAGCGGTAGGCCGCATCCAGCATCTCCTGGGTGATTTCGCCCGAGCCGTGGTAGTGCAGATCGCGGTTGACGCAGGCCACGGACTTGACGTGGCTGGAGAGAATCATCATGTCGTGGCTCACGGCCACGATGGTCACGGTCCGGTTCAGCTCGGCCAAGGCTTCATAAAATTCGCCGCGGCTCTGGGCGTCGATGCTGGCCATGGCTTCGTCCAGGAAAAGCACTTCGGGCCTCGAGACGAGCGCGCGGGCAATGAACACCCGCTGCAGCTGCCCGCCGGACAATTTGCCGATCCTGCGGTCCCGGACCTCCCAGACCCCCATCTGCTCTAAAGCCGCCTGGGCGGCCAGTCGATCCTGCCGGCTGTGCCGTGACCAGCCCCTGCTCGTCCGCAGCCGGCCCATCAGGACCACGTCGAGCACCGAAACCGGAAAGGTTTTGTTGACGTGGACATTCTGGGGCACGTAGCCGATCCGGTGGGAGGTCCTGGCCGGCGGAAGATCGAAGACACGTACCGTGCCCCGGGTCGGCTCGAGCAGCCCCAGCATCAGCTTGAGCAGAGTCGTCTTGCCCCCGGCGTTGGGCCCGATGACGACCAGGAAATCCCCCCGCTCAACCTTCAGGTCCACGTCCTGGAGGACCGGCTGCCCGTTGAAGGAAAACCAGACCCCGCTGACGTCAATTATGGTTTCGGACATGGATGTTCCTGCCAGCATGTTGTTGAATAACAAGCGTCAGGCCGTCAGCCAAGGCTGCGAAAGCCGAAAGGCTGGAGGCGATGAGGCTCAAGAAAAGACAACAAGGGCCTCGCTTCAAGCTTCCTAACTTCCCAGCGTCAATCCCACCGCGTCAGCCAGGCAAACATCCTAAACGCCGCCCAACGCCGGGCTGCGGCATGCGGCGCTGTTTTTCGAAAACCGGTCAAGGGAAGGCCGCCTTGAATCTTCGCCCGACCTCGCGCAGGTTCTCGGCCCAGTTGGCGGCCAGCGGGTCGACGGCCACGACCTGCCCCTTGATTTCGCGGGCCACCATCTCGGCGCTCTTGGCTGAAAACTGCGGCTGAACGAAGATCACCTTGATGCCTTGCTCACGCGCGTGGTGGATCAACTCTTTGAGCTGGGCCGGCTTGGGCGCCTTGCCCTCGATTTCGATCGGCACCTGCTCCAGCCCGTAGGCCTGCGCAAAATAACCCCAGGAGGGGTGGAACACCATGAACCGTGCCCCGGAGTTGCCGGCAAACAAGGCCTTCAGCTCGGCATCAAGGGCATCGATTTCCCGCAGAAATCCGGCCAGGTTTTCTTCATAGCGTGTCCGGTTGGCGGAATCAACCGCGGCCAGCGCGTCGGCGATGTGGCGCGCTTGAATTCTCACCAGCAGCGGGGAGAGCCACACATGCGGGTCCGGCGCCCCTGCGTGGTCATGGCCGTGGGTCGCCTTTTTTGGGTCATGGGAGTGTGTGTGCCCCTTTTGGACGTGGTGGTGGTGTTCGGCCAGGGCGATCTTCTCTATGCCGGCGTCGGTCTGGACGATGCGCATGCCGGGGTTGGCGGCGGCGATCTTTTTCAGCCAGGCCTGCTCGAAGTCGATTCCGACCGCGAAGTAGACGGCCGTCTGGGCCAACTCGGCCATCTGCCGGGGTTTGGGCTCATAGGTGTGGGGGTCGGCCCCCGGCGGCACCAATACTGAGATGCCAACCAGCTCCCCGCCGATTTTCTTTACGAAGTACTGTTGAGGCGGAATGCTGACAAAAGCGTTGACCTGTTTGGCTTCCGCCGGCGGAAGCCAAACAGGGGTCAGCAGAAAGGCCGATGCGACGGCAACACAGGCGATACGCTTCATCGAATACCTCCTCATAAGCCAAAGTTTGCAACATGATTGCATAAATAGAATAAAGGGGAAACAGGACCCAATACGGACATAGTGACCATTATCTATTGGTTCGAAAACTGAAAAAGCCGCCATGATGAGCGCTTAATTACATGCAACTCTATTGCATTGTTTAGCGGGCGTCAAGCCCCACAGGCGGTTGCCCCAAGAAACGTACCCGTTCACGTACACGGATTAGCCATTTCGGCCGGAGAAACTCGCGTACGTGCGAGTAAACGGGCACTGAGAGGGGACCGGCCCAGCGGTCCCGACGCAGGTCCTCATTTCAGCGGATAGTGCTCGTGCGGGCAGGTCCCCAACGGGTGGGCATGGACATGCTCGTGGGTGTGGATTTCGGTGCCGATGTGGATGCGGCCGTTTTGCAGGGTGTAGGCGGTGCTCGTGGTCGCCGCCAGAAAATCGGGCTCGTGGGAAATCAGTACGTAGGGCTGCTCCAGGTCGAGCAGGACCTCCATGAGCCGGTTGCGGGTGCGCGTGTCGAGCCCGTTGGCGGGTTCGTCCAGGAGCAGGGCCTCGGGCTCCATGGCGAGCACGGTCGCCAGGGAGACCATGCGCTTTTCCCCGCCGGATAGCTTGAAGGTGACCCGGTTTTCAAACCCCTCCAAACCCAGAGAGGAAAGCGTCCGCCGGGCGATGGCCGCAGCCTCGCGGCGGGATTTGCCCAAGTTGAGCGGGCCGAAGGCCACGTCCTCGATCACGGTCGGGCTGAACAACTGGTCGTCCGGGTCCTGGAAGAGCAGGCCGATCCGGCGGCGGACCTCCACGAAATCCTTTTCTTCACGGACTTTCCGGCCGAAGATTTCGATCTTTCCCGAAAGCGGTTTGACGAGCCCCATGATCAGGTGGAACAGCGTGGTCTTGCCGCTGCCGTTGGGGGCCATGATGCCGACGCGATCCCCGTGGTTCAGCCTGAAATCAAGCTCGCGCAGCACCAGCGGACCTCCGGGGTAGCCGAAGCAGACCTGCTCCAGATGGATGATCGGCGTTGAGCTCATGCTGGGATTATGCGGCCCCTGCTGAAGGAATTCAAGCATTAACGTACAAATCTAAAAACGACTCTGAAATCCCCCTGCCCCCCTTTGCTAAAGGGGGAATTTTGTCTGCGATAATATAATCTGCTGCCCTCATAATGTTTTTCTGGGCGCAACGAGTTTTTTTAGAATAGAAGCGGACCTTTTCAAATATTCTCCCCCTTTGACAAAGGGGGACGGGGGGATTTTTAGGTTACCAGGCGCCGGACCGCAGTTCCAGAACGGCGATCCCGGCCACGGCCGCTGCCATCAGCACCAGGAACACCACGCCGTTGCCGCCGGCCCTGAACTCCTGCAGGCTGTGAAACCGGCGCTGGAACCCCCGGCACAGCATGGCCCAGTGCACCCGCTCCGCGCGGTCGACGGCCTTTACCAGCAGCATCCCGACCAGGTAGGCGTAAGTGCGGTAGGTGTGCAGATTGGTCCCGGGCTGAAACCCCCGGATGGCGGCCGCCCGCACGAGCCGCTGGTATTCCTGCTCGAGCACGAAGATGTAGCGGTAGGTCATGAGCAGCAGGTGGACGATCTTGTCCGGCACCCTTAGGCGGTGCAGGGCATGGCCGGCGGTCGCAAACGGCATGGTGGCGACCAGGGCGATGAAGGCGAGCACGATGGCGTTCGACTTGAGGGTGATCCGCCCGGCCAGCGCAACTCCCTCGCGCGCGGCGGTCAGCGGCCCCAGATGGAAAAGCGCCTCGCCGGGAAAGGTGAGCGGGACCGCCACCCAGATAAAAATGATAAAACCGTTGACGACCAGCAGTCGCTTCAGGATCTCCGGCGCGCGCAGGCGGGCCAGGCCGGTCAGGACCACGGCCGCGGCCAGGGCGGCGGCAAGGGCTGAAAACTGCATGCAAACGGCGGTCACGACCGAAAAGGTGGCCGCCGCCAGAAGCCGCAGGCGCGGGTCGAGGCGATGCAGCGGAGAGTCGCCAACGGCAAAGGGTTCGCTCAGCATTCAGGATTCGAAGAGGATCTTGTGATTGACGAGGTTCATCGTCTTCAGCCTGCCCCGGACGGTTTTCTGGTGGCCGAAGATGTTGACCAGAAGGAATCCCCCGTCCTCCTGAGGCTCGACGACGTCGACCGACTCCAGGATGAGCTCCTCACGGTCGTTGCGGAGCATGTAAGCGTTAGCTTCACACATCGCTGATCACCTCCTTGAATTTGTGGTGGACCAGTTGCTGCACCAGGTGAGGCAGGGGCTCGACTGAGACCCCGACCAGGAAGACCGCCTCCTGTGAAAGGGGCAGAAGAATCTTGGGGGCGGGGCTCGACATCACGGCCTCGGCCATTTTCGGCGTGATTTCGCCCAGCATGGCGTTGGCCCAGCTGATGCCGACCGGGCCGATGATGACATCCACCATCCGGCTGGTCCGGACGATCGCATTTTCACCGGCGGCGGCGCGGTTGGCCCCGGCCTTGAGCATCTGGGCCGCGGCGATCGCATTGCTGCCCAGGGCGATCAGCTCGATCGACTCCCCGTATTCCTCCTTCAGATAGCGGATGACCGTGGCGCCGATGCCTCCGCCCTGACCGTCGATGACCCCGATGCGCTTCAAGCGGCCTTCCTCTCCTTGCGGCTCTTGACGTAGGCGGCAACGCCCACCAGACCGAATATGTACCCGAGGCCGCCAAGAACATCGGTCAGCCGGATTCTTTGCTCCTGCATCTCGGCCAGCGTTCGCATGATGGGCGCAAGCTTCTTGTCCAGCGCCTTTTCAATCGCCTTGTCGATGCCCGCGGGCAAGGGCGGGGCGGCGGCGGGAGAAGGTGCCCCGTCCGTCAGGTTTTCGATCGCCGTGGCGGGCTGGGGTGATGGCTGTGCCGGAACGCCCTGGGCCCGCCCGATATCGGGCCTCAACAGCAAGAGCACCACCATCAGAGCCGCGGTGGAAACATGGCGCAACCGCATGGAACCTCCTTATCAGTGTTGCACGCCGCCTGCGGCAGCGCTTCGTCAGCGAGAAAGTTCAAATTTTGTGGGAGCGGCTTCCAGCCGCGATGTCATCGTGGCGGGGAGCTACTTTCACAAGAAGAAGACCCAACTTAATTGAAAGACACGGTCCGGAAAGGATCTCAAGGGGCGAGGTCCTGCTTGGACAACTTCCACTCGGCCCGATGGCCCATCCCGGCCTCAAGAACGATTTTCAGGTCGTCCTGCTTGGGGGGCTTGAACGAAAATTCCCCCTGGGTGTTGGTCTTCCCGTTGAGAAGCTCCTTGCCGCCGGAGTCAAAAACCCGAATGACACCCGCGTGCACCCGGTTGCCGTCCGGGTACTTGCACTCGACCATTACGGTGTCGCCTTCGACCCAGGCGAAGATGTTCACCCGGTGGGCGGAGGCCGCAGTGGCCGCAAACAGGATCGCCAGCACACAGCAAGCCGTTGCGAGGGTCCGGATCTTCATGAAACCTCCTTGGGGGAGTACCCCGGCAGTATCGAGGGTTGGACTTTCTGGAGGAAGGCCACGCACAGCGCGGTCACGATGCCCTCGATGATCATCACGGGCAGGTGGGCGGCCACGACGGCGGCGGCCACCTCGAAAAATTTCTCTTCGGTGAACATCAGGGCCAAGCCCACGAGAATGCCGCCCAGCAATACCGCCATGAAGCCGCAGGCGAATGCGCCCGTCAGGGCGACCACCGGGCTGCGGCGCAGGAGGGGCGAGAAAAGGTAATACCCCACCACTGCCGGCAGGGCCATGATGAGCGTGTTGACCCCCAGTGTGGTGATGCCTCCGAACTGGAAAAACACCGCCTGCAGCGTCAGCGCCACCAGGATGACGGGAAAAGCCGCCCATCCCAGGAGCAGGCCCACGATGCCGTTCATGATCAGGTGCACGCTCGTGGGGCCCAAGGGCACGTGGATGAGGGAGGCGACGAAAAAGGCGCCTGACAGCATCCCGGCCCGGGCGATCTGATCGTAATCGAGCTTCTTTAGACCGATGGCCGTTCCAGCCGCGGCCAGGGCCGCGCCCGAAACGAGCACCGGGCCGGAAAGGACACCTTCCGAAATATGCATGGCTCACCTTCGACGACTTCGTAAAAACCCCAATCTCTGTCCCGCCATGGCGGGATACGCCTCGCGACACGGAATTCGCGCGCCTTGATCTTGGGCTTTTTACAAAGTCGTCTGGATCAAGGACTTTTTACGAGTTCATCACGTTTGACGGCTCAAAAAACACGAATGAGGGTATACGGCCCCACCCTCGGCGCCTATTTTTTTAATCATGTGGGAGCGGCATCTTGCCGCGATGATCGCGGCTGGAGCCTACTCCGCCGAAGCACAGGCTACGAAGGCCGGGAGCCGCTCCCACCAAAAAACTACGGCGAATCTAATCCAGGAGTTCGATGTTGGCAACCAACGGTGCCCTCGTCACCGAAGAGGTTGCTAAAATCCGAACTCCGCGCGGATCATGCCGGCGAAGACCCCGTCGTTGTCGGAGTCCCCGCCCGGGTTCCAGACGTACTGGAGATCCGGGGTGAAGGCGAGGTTCTCGGTCACCGCCAGGCGGT